>NZ_JBSFBM010000251.1:0-10028 GCF_053592955.1 Micromonospora sp. NPDC002411
GCGCCCACGACCTGGTCACCCTGGTCGACGACAGGTGTGTGATCCAGGAGATGCCGGAGTTCGCCAGGGGTGGCCGGGGATCTCGTCGACCACCCCGGCGTCCTTGCGGCACTCCACCCCGGCGGTCTGCGCGGCCAGGTCGTCGGTGCTGAACGTCCGCTTGGCCTGCGCCCGCGACATCCGCCGCCCCGCGCCGTGCGACGCCGAGCAGTACGCGTCCGGGTTTCCCCGACCCCGCACGATGTACGACCCGGTGCCCATCGACCCGGGGATGATGCCCAGGTCACCCCGACCGGCCCGGATCGCGCCCTTGCGGGTGACCAGCACCTCCACCCCGTCGTAGCTCTCCTCGGAGACGTAGTTGTGGTGGCAGGAGATCGACTCGTCGTACGAGACGTGCGGGAAGTGCTCCCGCACCACCCCGCACAGCAGGGCCAGCATGACGGCGCGGTTGCGCCGCGCGTACTCCTGCGCCCACCACAGGTCCCGCCGGTACGCGTCCATCTCCGGCGTGCCGGCGAGGAACACCGCCAGGTCCCGGTCGGGCAGGTCGGCGTTGTGCGGCAGGCCCCGGGCCACACTGATATGCCGCTCGGCCAGTTCCTTGCCGATGTTGCGGGACCCCGAGTGCAGCATCAGCCAGACCCGGCCCTCGTCGGCCCCACCCTGCTCCAGGCAGACCTCGATGAAGTGGTTGCCCCCACCGAGGGTGCCCAGCTGCCGCCGCGCCCGCGTCTCCAGCTGCGCCACCCGCCGGTCCAGGCCGGCGAACCGCCCCCAGAAGTCGTCCCAGCCGGCCTGCTCCAGGCCACGGACCCGACGCGTGTCGACCTGGTCCTGCCGCTGGGTGAAGCCGACCGGGATGGTGGCCTCGATCGCGGAGCGCAGCCCACCCAGGTCGTCCGGCAGGTCGGCGGCGGTCAGCGAGGTTCGCACCGCCGACATCCCGCAGCCGATGTCGACGCCGACCGCGGCCGGCGAGACGGCCTGCCGCATCGCGATGACCGAGCCGACCGTGGCGCCCTTGCCGAAGTGCACGTCGGGCATGACGGCGACACCCTGCACCCAGGGCAGCGCGCCGATGTTGCGCAGCTGCTTGGCGGCCTGCGCCTCGATGGCGTACGGGTCGGTCCAGACCCGGACCGGAGCCCGGGTGCCGGCGAGAGGGGTGAATCCCATCGTGGGTTCCTTCTGTCGAATGGTGACCGAAATGGTCAGGCGCGGTGCGCGGATACGAAGAGGCCGCCCGATCCCGGTGGGGATGGGCGGCCGGCGGACGCGTCAGCGTCGGCGTCAGTCGCGCCACCCCGGCACGCCCTGCAACGGGCAGTAGGCACGGGTTTTGGCGGTGTCACACGCAGGGGTGCCGGCAGGGAGCAGCCGCCGGAGGGCATCGGTGCGGACGCGTCGCGACACGGCGTACTCCCTTCGGGTTGATCGGTTGACCTTGCACCGCTGACAGTAGGAGGGCGGCGGCGCGTCCGCAATGGATATCGCCGCCACCGAGCGTGGCCGGCTGGGTCGGTGGGCGGCTCAGGTGTCGTAGCAGCCGTCCCAGGGCGGGTCGAACCCGAGGTCGTCGGGGAGGAACTCGGCGTGGTCCTCGCCGTCGTACTCGTGGGACCAGTCGACCAGCCCGAAGACGTGCCCGTCGACCTCGACCTGGAACAGCCGGATGGCGATGTCGGCGAAGTGCCGGCCGGGCAGCGCGTCCAGCCACTCGGCGAGGCGGGCCTCGGCCCGGTCGATGGAGGCGTCCTCGGTCTCGCTGGTGCCGGCGAACCAGATGTCCGAGTCGATGTGCGCGCCGTCGGCGTCGAACCGGTGCAGTACCGCGTACCAGCGCTTGTGGCGGTACCAGTCGTCTTCGGCTCCGGCACCGTCGGTGAGGGTGGCGGTGACGGAGCCGAAGAACTGACCCTTGTCGTAGTGGCCGATGGTGCTGGTGCGGTAGTCGGGCTCGTGCGCGATCGGCACCAGGTCGGGAATCGCCATGGCCGCGAGGCTACAGCGGAGTTATGACATGGCCACCAGGCGGAACGACTGCGCGGCGGTGCCGTTGCAGGTGTACTGGATGAGCTGGACGCTGTCCGCGGTGGACGCCCCCGGCACGTCCAGGCACTTGCCGCTGCTGCGGTTGACCAGGCGGTAGTAGCCGTTGCCCTCGGATTCGGCGCGCCACTGCTGGTTGTTGCCGCCGCTGTAGTTCCAGAGCTGGATCGGCGCCGAGTCGGCCGTCGACCGGTCGGTCACGTCGAGCACCTGTGCGCTGTTGTTGCGGTTGTTGATTCGCAGGAACCCGCCGCTGGTCGGCGCGAACTGGTACTGCTGGGCGGTGCTGTTGTTGCAGGTGTACTGCTGGATGGCGGTGCCGTTCGCGCTGGCGGCGGCCCGGGCGTCCACGCACTTGCCGTTGCCCCGGTTGACCACCGTGTGCCAGGCGGTCGGCGAGATGCCGTCGGACGGCGGGGGCGTCGTCGGGGGCGTGCTGCTGACCCCGGCGAGCCAGTGCAGGCCGTCGATCAGCAGTTGGTTCTGCTGCGGGCTGTCGAAGGTGGACGACAGACCGGTCTTGGTGCTGTAGTTCATCGCGTTGTGGCCGAAGTTGGCGTACAGCATCTTGTACTGCCGGTTGCTCCACACGAGCGGGTAGTAGCCGCCGTACCAGGACTGGTTGGGGTCGGTGCCGACCGGGAAGCTGGACGGGTCGACCGACGCGAGGATGTCGATGTTGGGGTTCTGCCGCAGGTCGTTGCTCCAGGAGTACCACTCGCTGATCGACGAGGGGAACGTCGCCGGCAGGTTGCGGGTCGCCGCGTGGGTGCGGTTGTCGGCGCGCATCGTGACCCGGGTCGGCCCCCAGGTGTTGGTCTGGAACGAGCCGGTGCCGAGGAACGTGTTGTAGTACCAGCTCCAGCTCGACGGGTTGGTGGTGAACGCGCTGACGTGGAAGCCCAGCCATCCCCCGCCGTTCTGCACGTACTGCTGGAACGCGGCCCGCTGCGCAGCGGGCGGCGCGTCGTCCAGGAACATGATGACCTTGTACTGGGCCAGGTTGGAGGTGTTCAGCAGGCTCCAGTTGTTGGTGGCTTCCCAGGAGAAGCCGTGCTGGGCGGCGGCCTGCGGGAACCAGGCCCGGGCGTCCTTGACGAAGTCGATGTGCGCGTCGTCCCAGGTGCCGTTGTAGAAGGCCAGGACCTTGAACGTCGGCGCGGCCTGCGCGGAGCGCGAGGCGCTGACCGCGACACCGGCGGTCAGCGCGACGACCAGGGCGACGAACAACGACAGGATTCGTCTGGTACGGGAGGAGAGTTCTGCGATCACCTGATCGTCCCTTCGGTGGGAACGCGCGCCGCCGCGTCGAGATGCATCTGTTCACATTGTTTACAGATAGACGAAAGGTTATTCCTCTGACCTGATCACGTCAATCACCGATCGCCCGAACGGGTGGGATTCCTGCGGCAGCGGGTACCCCGGCCCGGTGACCAGCCCGGACGCCGTCGACGTCGACCAGCCACTCGCCGTGGACGTACCCGCAGCCCCGCACGACGCCAGCGGCGAGCGGGTGTCGACCCGCGACCTGGCCGGTCTCGCGCCGCCGGCCAGGCCTGCTCGCCGCTGGACCCCGGGCCGCGTGGTGGCCACCCCCGCCGCGCTGGAACACCCCCACGGGCAACGGATCGTCGAACGGGTGCGGGCCCTGGGCATCGAGGTGGAACACCTGAAATCCAACCGGCTCACCGGGGTACGCGGACCTACCGACCGGGAGACGTACGCGCGGGCCAAGGCGACCATGGCGATCGTGGTGAGCCCACCCTCGCGGCGCACCCTGCAACCGATCGCGCCCAGCGCCGACTGGCGCGTCGACCTGGCCGAGGGCTGCCCCGCGCACTGCCAGTACTGCTACCTGGCCGGCTCGTTGTCCGGCCCACCCGTCACCCGGGTGTACGCGGACCTCGACGACATCCTGGCCGGACTGGCCCCGTACGCCGGGCGGGGCACGGTGACGAGCCGCAACGCGCGGCGCGCCGACGAGGGCACCACCTTCGAGGCGTCCTGCTACACCGACCCACTCGCGTTGGAGCACCTGACCGGCAGTTGGCGGCGGGCGGTGCAGCACTTCGCCGACTGGGACGCACCGGTGCAGTTGCGCTGGACGACCAAGTACGCCGACGTGGACACCTTCGTCGGGCTGCCGCACGCCGGCCGCACCCGGGTCCGGTTCAGCGTCAACTGCGCCCCGGTAGGCGTTCGGTTCGAGGGCGGCACCGCCCGGGTGCCGGACCGCCTGGCCGCGCTGCGCCGGCTCGCGCTCGACGGCTACCCGGTGGGGTTGACCATCGCGCCGATCATCGCGCTACCCGACTGGCGGGAGGCCTACGGCGGGCTGATCGACCAGGTCCGCGCGGCTGTCGACGGGGTGCCGGAGCTGGACCTGACCGCCGAGCTGATCACCCATCGGTTCACCCCCGGCAGCAAGGAGGTGCTGCTCGGTTGGTACCCGCGTACGCGGCTGGAGATGGACGAGGAGTCCCGCAGCCGTAGGCACGGCAAGTTCGGCGCGGTGAAGTACGTCTACCCGCGCGACACGATGGCCGAGCTGCGTGACTGGTTCACCGCTGAGCTGACCGCCCGCGTACCGGCCTGCCGGATCCTCTACTGGACCTGAGCCGCCCTCACTGCACGAGGGCGGCCCGGCCCCGGGTGTCGCCGAGTGCTCAGCTACGGGTGGACCACTGTTGGTTCTGTTGTCCGTTGCAGGCCCACAGGATGAGTTTGGTGCCGTTCGCGGTCCCGGCGCCGTTGGCGTCGAGGCAGAGTCCGGACTGCACGCCGGTGATGGAGCCGTTGGCGTTGAGGTTCCACTGCTGGTTGGTGCCGCCGTGGCAGTCCCAGATGATGGCCTGGGTGCCGTTGGTGGTGCCCTGGCCATTGGCGTCGAGGCACTTGTTGCCGTACACCTGGAGTTGTCTGCCGGCGGTGTAGGTCCAACGCTGCGCGGTGCTGTTGCTGATGCAGTCCCAGAGCTGCACCTGGGTGCCGTTGGTGGTGGTGCCGTTCGGTACGTCGATGCAGCGTCCGGACTGGCCGCCGACGACCTGCACGTTCTGCTGGGGGTTGCCGCCTCCGGCCGGGGCGTACCCGGCGGCGTTGATGTTGGCTTGCACGGCGTTCTCGGTGGCCGCTGACGGGTAGCCGGAGGTCAGTACACCCTCGAAGAAGGTGCCGCGGCCGGTGATGCTGTTGTCGCCACCGATGCCGAGCAGGATGGCGCCCTCCTTCTTCATCGGGTGGTAGCCGTTGGGGCGTGGCCCGTCGAAGTAGGTGGTGAGGCTGCCCGACTGCGCGTTGCCGCCCCGGATCGCCCAGTGGTTCGGCTCGCCCTTGACCATGGCCGTGACGAAGCGGTGGTTGATCGAGGCGATGTTGTTGTAACCGGCGTTCACCCCGGAAAACAGCCCCCACTCCAGGTCCGCCATGATCCACGGGCCGGCCCCCGCGCCGTAGCCCCACTGCTTGTTGGCGCCGAAGTAGACGGTCTCCATGATCGCGCGCTCGTCGGCCAGGTTGTTGGTCTGCGCATTGCCGTAGTCGAAGCAGCACCACTGGTTGTAGTGCGTGCCGTCGACGACCGCGTAGATACCCTCGGGTTGGTCACCGGTGGCGACGCCGTTGGTGTTGTTGTTGCGGTAGCCGGTGCCGGGGGCGATGTAGACGCCGTACGCCTTCTGGCCACCGACGGTGACCGGCGCGGCCTTCGCGTCGGCGAGGTTGTCCCACCCGCCGGGCGCGGGGCCGGCGAAGCCGCCGGGCGGGGCCTGGGTGAGGCGGTTGTTGCGGCCGGACTGGTCGTAGATGACGGTGATGACGCAGGTGGTGTTGGCGCAGAACGTGTCCTGGGTGGCGGCGTTGGCGTAGCCTCCGGCGCTCAGCACGCCGACGTCGCGGGTGGTGCTGTCCGACGATCGCCGGACCTGGTAGAGCGGTCCGTTGTACGCGCCGTACAGCGCTCGGGTGGTGCTGTGCGCGGCCACGCACGGCGTACCACCCGAGGCGTAGATGTCGCACGGGCCGGTGGTGGCGGCGCGGGCTGGCGGCGGGTCAGAGACCACGTAACCACCGGCACCGACGGCGAGGAGCAACGGGATTCCTGCGGCGGCCAGGAAGCGGCTGAGCCTTCTTCTCTTCACGTTCGTCGAATCCTTTCGAACGGGTGATGGGGGCGTGGCGCGTGCCGGTGGCCGGCGACGCCGGCCCGCCGGAGTGGAGCCCAGCGGTCGCCTGGATCCGATGTGCGGGTAATCCTGGGAGCGAGAATCGTCGATGATCCGGGCGGGTTCAGGCGAATCGATTCGACGATACTCCTGATGGGAAAGACATCATACGTCTATTGTTTGTCATCGAAAAGCGTCGTTGCGCGGGCCGTGGCGTACGACGTGTGGGTGGTGGTGGCCAGGGCCACCACCACCGACTACACGCCCACGGCGCCGTCGATGCCCTCCCGGAGGAAGTCCGCGTGGCCGTTGTGCCGGGCGTACTCGTGGATCAGGTGCAGCATCACCAGCCGCAGCGACACGATCTCGCCGGAGCGGACGTTGCGGCCGGTCACGTCCAGCGATGGAGCCGCGCGCTCGATCCGGCGAGCCTGTTCGACCTCACGCTCCCAGGCGGCGAACGCCTCCGCCCGGGTGGCCGAGCTGGCGTCGTAGGCCTGCTGGAAGTCGCCGACCTCGGACCAGACCAACGGAACGTCCTCGCCGTCGATGACCCGCCGGAACCAGGCACGTTCCACCTCCGCCATGTGCCGCACCAGGGCGAGCAGGGAGAGCGTGGAGGGCGGCATGGACTGCCGGCGCAGTTCCTCGTCGGACAGGCCCTCGCACTTGAGAGCCAGCGTCGCGCGGTGGAAGTCGAGGAACGCGCGCAGCGTTTCCCGCTCGTCGCCGGTCACCGGGGGGCCGATCCGTTCGGTGGTCATTGAAACGATCATGCCGGATGGCGCCGGCGGCTGCGGTGTCGGCCGTGGGTCAGCCGACCGAGGAACGGGCGACCGGCGCGGCGAAGAACGTGTCCGGGTACGGCTCGTCGCGCAGGCTGTAGTGCCACCACTCGCGGTCGTAGTTGACGAACCCGGCGTCGGTCATCAGCCGTTGCAACAATCGGCGGTTGTCCCGGGGTGCGCCGGCGATGCGGGCGTCGGCGGTGTGCGCCCGGGAGTCGAAACAGTCGAACCCCGTACCCATGTCGATGCTGTTGTCAGCGAAACGCTGCCCGCGTGGTGCGGTGCAGGCGACCAGCGGCTGCCCGACCCGGTACGAGGGCTGGCGGGCGGGTGGCTCGTCGACGAGGGTCAGGTCCATGGTGCTGCCTCTGCTGTGCGCGGTGGGCGCCCCGATGTACCCGTCGGCGAAGAGCCGGTTCTTGGCCACGTCCGGGTAGAACTCGGCCTTGGTCTGCTGCTCGTCGGGTCGCTTCGCCCAGGCCACGAAGTCGTCCACCGCCGGCTGCGGGCGGTAGCAGTCGTACACCTTGAGGCTGTGCCCGCCGGCCAGTGCGGCGTCCTGCACACGCCGCAGCGCCTCCGCGGCCTGCAGGGTGAGCAGGCACAGCGGCTCGCGATAGCCGGTGATCGGACGGCCGACGAAGTTGTGCGGTGTGGCGTAGCGGATGTCGGCGTGGATGCGCGGGTCGAGGTCGGTCAGCACGACGAAGCCGGGCAGCCGCTCGCCAGGGCTCGGCGGCGGCGTGGGGTGTACCGGCGGCGGCTGCGACGCGGCCGACGACGCCGGCGCGGGCTGGGGCTCCGGCCGCGAACAGCCGCCGAGCAGCGCGGCGAACGCGAGCACGACGGCGACCCGGGTACGCACCAGTCCTGTCTATCAGCCCCACTCGGGCTGCCGCAGACGGTGACCATGATCCACTCGCGTTCCTGCTTACCGGGGTGTTGAGGACGCTCGGATACCGCGACATCACGAAACCCGAGTCGATCAAGACGCCGGGCGGTCCCTTGACGGGCTGGCCGATGCCATCCGCCCGATAGGCTTCCGGAACTTTTCCGCAAATCTGGTGGGGTCCCGAGCCGACCTGGCGTGTCGTGAACCCCTACCGGTGAGGCAAGATGACGCGTGGAACGGGCACGCCGTTCCGGGACACACGGCGGACGGCACCTGGTGGTCGTTCCTCCGGCTCGGTGAAGGAGACGCGGGTGGGCGCGGACGACGGACGCAGGGTGACCATCACCGCGATCGCACGGGAGGCCGGGGTCTCGGTGCCGACGGTGTCACGAGTGCTCAACGGTCGCTCCGATGTGGCCCCCGGCACCCGGGAGCGGGTCGAGGAGTTGTTGCGTCACCACGGCTACCGGCGTCGCACCAGCCGCAGCGTTCGCCGCGCCGGCCTGGTCGACCTGGTCTTCAACGACCTGGACAGCCCCTGGGCCGTGGAAATCATCCGTGGGGTGGAGGATGTCGGGCACGGTGCGGGCCTCGGCACTGTGGTCTCCGCGATCCACCGGCAGCCCACCGCTGCCCGGCAGTGGTTGCAGAATCTACGCACCCGGGCCACCGACGGTGTCATCTTCGTGACCTCGCACCTGAGCCCGCCGCTGCACGCGCAGCTACGCCGCCTCAACGTGCCGGTGGTGGTGGTCGACCCGGCCGGCGTTCCGGCGATGGACGTGCCGACCATCGGGGCGACCAACTGGGCCGGTGGGCTCGCCGCCACCGAACACCTGCTCTCCATCGGGCACCGACGCATCGGCTTCGTGGCCGGCCCGACGCACCTGCTGTGCAGCCGTGCGCGACTCGACGGTTACCGGGCCGGGCTGGAGGCCGCCGGGGTTCCGGTGGACGACGCGTTGATCTACCCGGGTGACTTCTACCACGCCTCCGGGTTCTCCGGCGGTACGGCGCTGCTCGACCTCCCCGACCCGCCGACTGCCATCTTCGCCGCCAGCGACCAGATGGCCTTCGGGGTCTACGAGGCCATTCGACGCCGAGGACTGCGAGTGCCGGACGACGTCAGCGTCGTCGGCTTCGACGACCTGCCGGAGGCCCGCTGGGCGTCACCGCCGCTGACCACAGTGCGTCAGCCGTTGGTCGAGATGGGACGGTTGGCGGCACGGACGGTGCTGCGCCTGTCGCAGGGTGAGGGCATCGACTCGCCACGTGTCGAACTCGCCACCGAACTGGTCGTGCGGGACAGCACCGCCGCCCCGCCGACCGGGTCGCCCGACCCGTCGTGACGGCCGGAACTGCGCCGGAGACCGGTTGGAGCACTTCCGATCCGGTTCCGGTAATTGCGGCGACCGGTTAGGAACCCGGCCGAGGGCCGCTGGGCGCGGTGAGCGACGACGAGTCGCCCACCGCGCCGCACTGTCAGTGGTGGTGGTGCGCGCGGACGGCCTTGCGGATCGTCACCGGCAGCGCGGGCGCGCCGTCGACAGGCGCGGGATCCTCGGCGGTCGGGGCCACTCCCCCGGCGGCGATCCGGTCCAGGGTGGCCAGCCCGGCGGCGTCGACCTCACCGAAGATCGTGTAGTTGGGGCGCAGCGCCGAGTTGGCGTACACCAGGAAGAACTGGCTGCCGTTGGTGTCCGGCCCGGCGTTGGCCATCGCGAGGACGCCGCGGGCGTACACCTTGCGTTCCCCGGTCGGGTCGGTGGGCGCCGGCGGCAGGTCGGTGGGCAGCTCGTCGCGGTACCGGTATCCCGGACCGCCCTCGCCGGTGCCGGACGGGTCACCGCACTGCAACACGCTCAGCGTCGGGTACGCGGTGAGCCGGTGGCACGACGTGCGGTCGTAGAAACGCTTGCCGACCAGGTGCAGGAAGCTCTGCACGGTGCACGGCGCGGCGGCCCGGTCCAGTGTCAGCCCGATCGGCCCGTGGTTGGTCGCCAGGGTCACCCGCACCGTTCCCCGGGACGGGGTGCGTCGCGGGTCGGGCGGCAGCGGCACCGCAGCCGGCCACGTCCAGCGGGTTCCCCGCTCGACGCGAGCGGGGGTCAGAGCTCGGCGGCGATCGCCTTG
>NZ_JBSFBM010000252.1:0-10006 GCF_053592955.1 Micromonospora sp. NPDC002411
GCAGCGTGGCCAGCTGGTCCCGTTGGCGCAGCGCCACCTTGACGATGGCCACCCCGGAGCACATCAACCGGTACCCGCACCAGTTCTCCGGCGGCCAGCGTCAGCGCATCGGCATCGCCCGGGCGCTCGCGCTGCGGCCCGAGATCATCGTCTGCGACGAGCCGGTGTCGGCGCTGGACGTCTCCATCCAGGCTCAGGTGATGAACCTGCTGGAGCAGCTCCAGGGCGAGTTCGGGCTGTCGTACGTCTTCATCGCGCACGACCTGTCGGTGGTCCGCCACCTCTCGGACCGGGTCGCGGTGATGTACCTCGGCAAGATCGTGGAGATCGGCACCGAGGACGAGATCTACGAGCGGCCGACCCACCCGTACACCCAGGCTCTGCTCTCCGCGGTGCCGGTGCCGGACCCGACCCAGCGGAACAACAAGACGATCATCCGTTTGACGGGTGACGTGCCGTCGCCGATCAGCCCGCCCTCGGGCTGCCGGTTCCGTACCCGCTGCTGGAAGGCGCAGGACGTCTGCGCCGAGCAGGTCCCGCTGCTGGAGATCCGGCGGGGCTCGGACCACCCGAGCGCCTGCCACTTCGCGGAGCGACGCGAGATCGTCGCCACCCACGAGGCGTGAGTCACCGAAACCGCCTGCCGACGTCTTCACGACGACGGCAGGCGGTTTCGTCTGTCCGGTGACCGGGCGGGCGTCGGCAGTGCCCTCCGGGGCCGCTGCGGCCCGCGGAGGGTTACGGCGGGCGGTCCGCGGAGGGTTACGGCGGCCCGCGGGGAGGGTTACAGCGGGCCGCGGCCCGCGCGGAGCAGCAGCAGGGCCAACTGGGTGCCGTCCGCGCCGAGTGCGACCCGGAACCGTTCCAGGATCGCCCGTTCCCGGGAGAGCACCAGGCGGGTTCCGCCGGACGCCATCCGGGTGGCCCCGACCTCCTGCGACAACGCGGCCCGCTCCTGCCAGAGTGCGATCAGCGCGTTGTCGATCTCGTCGATCCGTTCCCTGATCTCCACGATTCGGGCGGCGGCGGACGGCTCTTCGGTGCCGGTCTGCGCCTCGGCCTGCTCGGTGTCCTCCGCCGACGGCGACACGGGTGCCACCGTCTCGCGTCCGTTGACCGCGGGCTGCCCAGCCTCCGGTCGGGTCGGGCCGCCGCTCTGCTCCATCACGTCTGTCATCATCGGGTACCTCTCGCACGGTGGTGCCCTGTGCCCGGAACCCGGGACGGAAAAAGCCCCGGACTCCAGGAGCCCGGGGCTTTCGTAGGTCTGAATCGATCAGGCGCGACCTACGGCAGCCGGACTCCCGGTGCCGTAGTAAAAGTAGTAGCGCGCAGCGATCACGCCGTCGAGTATGCCCACGTCGGCGGCGGGTGCGCAAGCATTCGACGGTGCACCGAGGATCTTTCTTCGACCTGGGCGCGCCGCGCGGTGGCAGCACGCGGTCAGCCACGAGCTGCTGAGCGCCAGCGGCGCAGTGTCCGACCGGCGGCATAGACTTGTCGGGCGATGCATCCTCTCTTCGACATCCCCGCGTCCCCGCCTGCGCCGGAGTCCGTGCCGGCCCGCCCGGACCGGCCCCGGCACGCCGCCGTCCGCCTCGATCCGCAGGAGCTGCTCGACGGGCTGAACGGGCCACAGCGCGACGCGGTCAGCCATGCCGGCTCACCACTGTTGATCGTGGCCGGCGCCGGTTCCGGCAAGACCCGGGTGCTCACACACCGGATCGCGTACCTGCTCGCCGCACGGGACGTGCACCCCGGCGAGATCATCGCGATCACCTTCACCAACAAGGCCGCCGGCGAGATGAAGGAGCGCGTCGCCGCGTTGGTGGGCCCCCGGGCCCGCCTGATGTGGGTGTCGACGTTCCACTCCGCGTGTGTCCGGATCCTGCGCGCCGAGCACGAGCACGCCGGTCTCAAGTCGACGTTCTCGATCTACGACGCGGACGACTCCCGCCGACTGATGCAGTTGGTCGCCCGCGAGCTCGATCTGGACCCGAAGCGCTACCCGGCGCGCGGGTTGGCCGCGCAGGTCTCCAACCTCAAGAACGAGCTGGTCGACCCGGAGCAGTTCGCCGCACGGGCCACCGGGCCCAACGAGCGGGCCCTCGCGGAGGCGTACACGCTCTACCAGCGGCGGCTGCGCGAGGCGCACGCACTGGACTTCGACGACCTGATCATGACCACGGTGCATCTGCTCCAGTCCCACCCGCACGTCGCGGAGAGCTACCGTCGGCGGTTCCGGCACGTGCTGGTGGACGAATACCAGGACACCAACCACGCCCAGTACGTCCTGATCAAGGAGCTGGTCTCCGGCACCGACGGGCTGGCGCCGGCCGAGTTGTGCGTGGTCGGCGACGCCGACCAGTCGATCTACGCGTTCCGGGGCGCGACGATCCGCAACATCCTGGAGTTCGAACGGGACTTCACCGACGCGCGCACGATCCTGTTGGAGCAGAACTACCGCTCCACCCAGACCATCCTCAACGCGGCCAACGCGGTGATCGACCGCAACACGTCCCGCAAACCCAAGCGGCTGTGGAGCGAGTCCGGCGCCGGCGAGCAGATCGTCGGCTACGTTGCCGACACCGAACACGCCGAGGCCGACTGGGTGGCCCGGGAGATCGACCGACTGGTCGACGCCGACGAGACCCGCCCCGGTGACGTAGCGGTCTTCTACCGCACCAACGCCCAGTCCCGCGTCTTCGAAGAAGTGTTCATCCGCGTCGGCCTGCCCTACAAGGTCGTCGGCGGGGTGCGCTTCTACGAGCGCAAGGAGGTCCGCGACGCGCTCGCGTACCTGCGTTCGGTGGTCAACGACGACGACACGGTGAGCCTGCGGCGGGTGCTCAACACCCCCCGCCGGGGGATCGGCGACCGCGCAGAGGCGTGCGTCGAGGCGCTCTCCAGCCGAGACCGGATCTCATTCGGCGCGGCGCTGCGGCGGGCCCGGGAGGCGCCGGGCATCTCCACCCGAGCTGCCAACGGCATCGCCGACTTCGTCGCGTTGCTCGACGGCGCCCGGGAGTTGGCCGAGACCGGCACCCCGGAGGAGGTGCTGGAGGCCCTGTTGACCCGCTCGGGCTACCTCACCGAGCTGGAGGAGAGCCTGGACCCGCAGGACGCCGGTCGGGTGGACAACCTCCAGGAGTTGGTCAGCGTCGCCCGGGAGTACACCGAGCGGATCGAGGCGCTGGGCGAAGAGGGGGAACGCGCCACCCTCGCCGGGTTCCTGGAGCAGGTGGCGCTGGTCGCCGACGCCGACCAGATCCCCTCCGACGACCCCGACCACCAGGGCGTGGTCACCCTGATGACCCTGCACACCGCCAAGGGGCTGGAATTCCCGGTGGTCTTCCTGACCGGGCTGGAGGACGGCGTCTTCCCCCACCTGCGCTCGCTGGGCGACACCCGCGAGTTGGAGGAGGAGCGCCGGCTGGCGTACGTCGGCATCACCCGTGCCCGACAGCGGCTCTACCTCTCCCGGGCGGTGACCCGCTCGGCCTGGGGGCAGCCGTCCTACAACCCGCCGTCGCGGTTCCTGGAGGAGTTGCCGACGGAGTTGGTCCACTGGGAGCGCACCGAGGGGTCGTACACCTCGTGGGCCGGGGGTGGCGGCGGCGTCGGTGGCCGCGCGGACCGCGCGCCCGGCGCGCGTGGCAACTTCACGGGGGGTACGCCGAAGGCGGCGCAGCTGGCCCAGCGGCTCGGCGTGGACGCCAGCCGGCTGACCACGGCCAGCGAGTTGCCGCAGGGGCCGAAGGTGTCCGCGGGGGACCGGGTCAACCATCAGCGGTACGGGCTGGGGCGGGTGCTCGCCGTCGAGGGGCACGGCCCGGGCGCCCGCGCACAGATCGACTTCGGCGACCAGACCATGTGGCTGGTGCTAAGGCACGCTCCGGTCGACAAGCTCTGACCCAGGCGCAGGTGACGGAAGGCGTGACCTCCGCTTCGGCGGAAGTCACGCCTTCCGGCTGCGGCGGTCGTTCAGCAGCCCAGGTCTACGCCGTGGGCCCGCATGAACGGGGCCGGGTCGATCTGGTTCCACATGCCCTGGTGCACCTCGAAGTGCAGGTGCGGGCCGGTGGCATCGCCGGTGGCGCCCTCGTAGCCGATGACCTGGCCGGCCTTGACCGCCTGCCCGACGGTGACCGCGATGCGGCTCTGGTGGGCGTAGTGGGTCAGGTAGCCGTTGCCGTGGTCGATGAAGACGGAGTTGCCGTAACCGTCGGAGGC
Organism: Micromonospora sp. NPDC002411; assembly: GCF_053592955.1. NCBI lineage: Bacteria > Bacillati > Actinomycetota > Actinomycetes > Micromonosporales > Micromonosporaceae > Micromonospora > Micromonospora sp. NPDC002411. The sequence continues at coordinate 4,234 of NZ_JBSFBM010000252.1, forward strand.
GTCGCCGGCCTGCGTCACGGTCCCGGCGGCTGCGGCGTGGATCGGCGTACCGGAGGGCAGCGCCAGGTCGATACCGGCGTGCAGAGTGCCCCAGCGCTGCCCGTAGCAGGACGTGACGGCTGCGCCCGGCATCGGGTCGACCCAGGCGGGCGTGGGCTTGGTGGTCTTCTTCGGCTTCGGCTTGGCCTTGGCGGTGGCCGTCTTCGCGGGTGTCGGGCTGGCGCTGACCGCCGACGGGCTCGCCGTGGGGCTGACCGAGGGGGCGACCGGCGTGCTCGACTCGCGGGCGGAGCGGTCCGCCCGGCTGGCGGCCTCGGCCCGGGACTGCGCGTCGAGGGAGACGGCGGTCGGTGCCGGGCGGTCGTTGCCGGTGGTGGCGACGGCGATGCCGCCGAGGCCGAGGGCCACCAGGGCGGCCGCGCTGAGCACGATGAGGCGGTTCCGCCGGCCGGCGCGCTGCGGCCGCTCGGTCTGGGCGGTGTCCGGGGTGGTCTCGTTCTGGACGGGGCTGTCTTCCTGCACGGCGGACCTTCACAGTCGAGGGGGCACTTGACCTCGAAATACTGGTGTCGGGCCGAGTTGGGGCAGGCGCGGGGACCGGATCACCCGGGATGGACAACGTGGCGAGTGCCCACGTATGGCCCGTTCTGGGGTGCTGAATCCGGATAAGTGATCATGCGTTGGCGTGTCGCCAGTCACAGTCGTGGTGGTGACCCGGCACACATCCGCTCGACGGGCGCAACGAAAAACCGCCCAGATCGATCGATCTGGGCGGCCATCGGTCGGTACGCAGCGTCAGGACGCGGCTACCTCGCTGTAAATTGCCTCGACTTGCAGCTTGATGTCCACTCCGCGCTCCTGGAGGTAGGGCACCGGGTCGATCGGCTGGCCCTTGACATGGATCTCCAGGTGCAGGTGGGTGCCGTACGCGTGGCCGGTCTGGCCCACCAGGCCCAGCTGGTCGCCGGCCTTGACCTGCTGGCCTTCCTTCACGCTCACCGCGGAGGAGTGACCGTAGATGGCCTCACTGCCGTCGGCGTGCTGCACGATCACCGCGTTGCCGTACCCGCCGAACCAGCCGGCCTTGGTGACCAGCCCGTCGTGGATCGCGACGTAGGGAGTGCCCTCGCCCGCGACCAGGTCGACGCCGGTGTGCATCTTGCCCCAGCGCACCCCGTAGGGCGAGTTGAAGTCGTAGCCCTGCAGCGGCAGCAGCCAGACCTCGGGCTCGGCGCTGTCCTTGCTGCGGCTGTCCCGGGAGGCGCGGTCGGCGTTGTCCGCACGGGCCGCGGCGTCCTGGCTGGTGACCGACGCCTGCTTGAGCTCGTCGAGGACCGTCGGGCTGACGTCCTTGGCATCCGGCAGGGCGCTCGCGCCGAGGGCGACGATGCCGGCCCCGACGAACGCTGTGGTGACGACTGCGGCGTAACGGCTGCGCGGTGGGGTGGGCACACGGCGACGACCGCGATATCGATCGGGCTCAGACGACAGGCGCTGGCGCACGCACACCCTCCGTTGTCGGGGTTCCGAGGCGGCCGGTGGGCGTTCGTGAAGCTCCACTGAACGTCCGCTGACCGCGTCGTCACCCGTCCATGGACCTGATGACAACCGTGGACACGTTAGCCAACCACCAGGCGAGTCACAAGCTAGAGCGCCAAATTGGCGTGTCGTTCTGTCCGTTTGCGTCCATTATTGTCACGCATCGCGACGCCAAACGGTGCCCTTGATGCTGCCCGTTCGTCGCCGAGCGTGACCGATCCGGCGGACTCGTCCGACTTGACTATGGGCGGTGCCGGATCGCCACTGCCGCTAGTGCCGGGTCGCCCCCGGCTGCCGGTCCCGTCACCGGTCGGCGACTCTCTCCCGGTCGTGGACCTTCACGGTGGGTCGCTGCGCAGGCGGTGACCGGTGACCGAGCCTGCTTTCCGGCCCGGATTTCCCGGGCCGGGCCTGCCGGGTTACCGTTCGTTAAGGTGAAGGCGGTCAAGCCGGTGAAAGGTGTGCGCTGATGAGCTCTCGGATTCGGGTCGTCGTCGCGAAGCCTGGCCTGGACGGCCACGATCGGGGCGCGAAGGTCGTCGCGCGCGCCCTGCGGGACGCCGGGATGGAGGTCGTCTACACCGGCCTGCACCAGACTCCCGAGCAGATCGTGGAGACCGCCATCCAGGAGGACGCCGACGCGGTCGGCCTGTCCGTGCTCTCCGGCGCGCACATGACGCTCTTCCGGCGGGTGCTGGAACTGCTCGGTGAGCGGGACGCCCGCGACATCGTCGTGTTCGGTGGCGGCATCATTCCGAACGGCGACATCCCCGAGTTGGAGAAGCTGGGCGTCGCGAAGATCTTCACACCGGGCGCCACCACCCAGGCGATTGTCGAGTGGGTCCGCGAGAACGTGGCCCAGCCGGTTTCCTGAGGAACGCCGAACTGCTGCCCCACCGATTTTGGGCACGGGGGAGGGGCCGGACGCACCCCTCACACGTCCGGCCCCTCTATGCACGATGCCCCGCCGCCACCCCTCGACCGACAGGGCATCGGCCGTATCCCGTCTTTGCGCTGTTCAGCGCTCCGACATCTGACTCAACGACGCCCCCACGGCAGGGTTACGCAAGCCGGACAACATCGCCCGGACGGTGGATGCCACCGGAGTTCTGGCCGGAAACCGGCCACACCTGATGTCCGGTTGTGCATTACCGCACACCGTGCACCCGCTCGGTTGCCGGTGGTGCCGACCTCGCTAGGCTGCGGCCAATGGCCTGTTTGAACTGATGACAGGCGTCAAACTGTTTTCTGAACGCTGGTGGCGGCGCGACGGCGCGCCGCGGAGACGGGACGGGACGCGCAATCGTGGACCTGTACGAGTACCAGGGGCGGGACCTGTTCGAGCGGCACGGCTTGCCCGTGCTGGCCGGCGGCGTCGCCACTACCCCGGAAGAGGCCCGTGCGATCGCCGAACGCCTCGGCGGTCGCGTGGTCGTCAAGGCGCAGGTGAAGGTCGGCGGCCGGGGTAAGGCCGGCGGCGTGAAGCTGGCCGAGGGCGCCGAGGAGACGGTGGCCCGCGCCACCGACATCCTCGGCATGGACATCAAGGGTCACACCGTCCACAAGGTCATGATCACGGTGACCGCGGACGTGGCCGAGGAGTACTACTTCTCGTACCTGCTCGACCGGGCGAACCGCACCTTCCTCTGCATCGCCAGCGTCGCCGGCGGCATGGACATCGAGCAGGTCGCCGCCGAGACCCCCGACAAGGTCGTGAAGGCCCCGATCGACGCCGTGAAGGGCGTGGACGAGGCCAAGGCCCGTGAGATCGTGACCGCTGCCGGCTTCCCGGCCGAGGTCGCCGACCAGGTGGTCGAGATCGCCGTCGGCCTGTGGCAGGCGTTCGTCGCCGAGGACGCCACGCTGGTCGAGGTCAACCCGCTCGCCAAGAACGGCGACGGCCGGATGCTGCTGCTCGACGCCAAGATCAGCCTGGACGAGAACGCCGCGTTCCGGCACCCGGACCACGAGGCGCTCGTCGACCAGGCCGCGGTGGACCCGCTGGAGCAGGCCGCCAAGGCCAAGGACCTCAACTACGTCAAGCTCGACGGCGAGGTCGGCATCATCGGCAACGGCGCGGGTCTGGTCATGTCGACCCTCGACGTGGTCGCGTACGCCGGTGAGCGGCACGGCAACGTCAAGCCGGCCAACTTCCTCGACATCGGCGGTGGCGCGAGCGCCGCGGTGATGGCGAACGGGCTGGAGATCGTGCTCTCCGACCCGGCCGTGAAGAGCGTCTTCGTCAACGTCTTCGGCGGCATCACCGCCTGCGACGAGGTGGCGAACGGCATCATCCAGGCGCTGGCCCTGCTGGAGCAGCGCGGCGAGCAGGTCAGCAAGCCGCTCGTCGTCCGTCTGGACGGCAACAACGCGGAGGCTGGCCGGGCGATCCTGGACAGCGCGAACAACCCGCTCGTGCAGCGGGTGGACACCATGGACGGTGCGGCCGAGCGGGCCGCCGAGCTGGCAGCTGCGGGGGTCTGATCATGGCTATCTGGCTGACCAAGGACTCGAAGGTCATCGTCCAGGGGATGACCGGCTCCGAGGGTTCCAAGCACACCCGGCGGATGCTCGCCGCCGGCACCAACGTGGTGGGTGGCGTCAACCCGCGCAAGGCGGGTCAGAAGGTCGACTTCGACGGCACCGAGCTGCCGGTCTTCGCGTCCGTCGCGGACGCGATGGCCGAGACCGGGGCCGACGTCACTGTCATCTTCGTGCCGCCGCAGTTCACCAAGGCCGCCGTGGTCGAGGCGATCGACGCCGCGATCCCGCTGGCTGTTGTGATCACCGAGGGCGTGCCGGTGCACGACACCGCGGCGTTCTGGGCGTACAACGTGGCGCAGGGCGAGCAGACCCGGATCATCGGGCCGAACTGCCCGGGCATCGCCTCGCCCGGCGCGTCCAACGCCGGCATCATCCCGGCCGACATCACCGGCTCCGGCCGGATCGGCCTGGTCAGCAAGAGCGGCACGCTGACCTACCAGATGATGTACGAGCTGCGCGACATCGGCTTCTCCACCTGCGTCGGCATCGGCGGTGACCCGATCATCGGGACCACGCACATCGACGCCCTGGCGGCGTTCGAGGCCGACCCGGAGACCGACGCCATCGTGATGATCGGTGAGATCGGCGGCGACGCCGAGGAGCGGGCCGCCGAGTTCATCAAGACCAACGTCACCAAGCCGGTGGTCGGCTACATCGCCGGCTTCACCGCTCCGCCCGGCAAGACCATGGGCCACGCCGGGGCGATCATCTCCGGTTCGGCCGGCACCGCCGAGGCGAAGCAGGCGGCGCTGGAGGCTGTCGGCGTCAAGGTCGGCAAGACGCCGACCGAGACCGCGAAGCTGATGCGGGAGATCATGTCCGGCAGCTGAGCCGGAAGGGCAACACGGAAGGGGGTCGACCGGAAACGGTCGGCCCCCTTCGTCGTGCGGAGAGTCAGTCGTTGTTCCAGAACGGGTAGTTGCCGGTGAGCCGCAGGATCGAGCCACCAATGATGTTGATCACCCCGAACACGATGGCGAGGTAGCCGAGCACCGGCGACTGCCCGTTGCGCCGCGCGTCGCGGATGGACAGGTAGCCGAAGATGATGCCGAGGATGCCGCAGCAGATCAGACCCAGCACGATGCCGAGCACGCCCCAGAGGGTCGTCCGGTCCCGTCCCCGCGTCGGTGGGGGCGGGGGCGGCGGGTATGCGGTCGTCACAGCTTCCTCCGGGCGGTCGTGGGCGGCGTACCGACCCGGACCGCGACCGGCGGGCCCGACCCGGGTGGCGGCGACTCGCGCCCCCTCTGGGCCGAGGCTAGACCGGACCGGATGATCTGGACGGCGGTTCGGTGAACTCGCCACCCTCGGTACCGCAACGGCAGTGAACGCAGCCGCCCGCCTGCGCCCAACGCTGGCCGCCAAGATCCGCGCAACATCGGGGATGTTGCTGTTTCCCGCGTCGTCGGAGGCAGCAACATCCCCGATGTTGTGAGGATCCGGGGCGCGGAGCGCGGGGCGCGGGGCGCGGGGGCCTTGCCGGAGGGCGGCCCAGACGCCGCCTCGACCCGATCGCCCTTATGAAACGCGCCCTAGGAGGCGTTAACGGACTGCCACCGCCCGCGCGACGTGCCAGAGTAGAGCGGATGTCCCCCGTCACCCCTGACCGTCCCAGCCGTCCCGGCGGTGTGAGCGCCGACGACCGGCCGGTCAACCGTGCCACGCCGTCCCGGCGGGTGCCCTCGCCGCG
>NZ_JBSFBM010000253.1:0-9959 GCF_053592955.1 Micromonospora sp. NPDC002411
GAAGAACGTCGACGCCTCCAACCCGGTCGCCGCCGCCGCCGAGCTCGAGCTGATGGCTGCGTACGTCCGTTCCGGCAACACCGGCACCGCGATCGGCACCCTGGACAGCGGCCGGGTCGCCAAGAGCATCGCGATCCTGCAGGGCGCCGGCGCGCTGAAGCAGAACATCACCCCCGAGCAGATCATCGACTTCAGCCTCGCGCCGAAGGCCTGATCGTCCGGTCGTCACCAGGGGGTACGTTCCGCCGATCCGGTGGGGCGTACCCCCGTCGCTCGTCGGCCCCCACCGGGGCCGTGAGATTTCGAGGAGGACAAGATGACCGACGTCCGGTCAGCGGACCCGGCGGTGGCGGCGACCCCGGCCCCGGGTGCCGGCCCCGAGTCGGGGCGTGCGGGTCGAGGTGCCGGTCTCCGGGCCGGAGCCGGGGCGGCGCTGCCCGCGGTCGGCCTCCTGATTGCTCTGGCGGTGTGGTGGTTGACCGCCCGGCTGGAACTGATCCACCCTGCGGCGCTGCCGCCGCCCGGCGAGGTGCTCACCGCGTTCGTCGATAAGCCCGTCCAGATGCTGGGGCACACCTGGGACACGATGCTGGAGATCCTGTACGGCTTCGCCCTCTCGGTCGCCGCCGGTGTCCTGCTCGGACTCTCCCTGGCCAGCTCCCGCACGGTCGAGCGGATGTTCACCCCGCTCCTTGTCGCGGTGAACGCGGTGCCGAAGATCACGCTGGGCCCGCTGCTGGTGGTGGCGTTCGGCTGGGGCCAGACGCCGATCCTCACCATGGTGTTCCTGCTCTGCTTCTTCCCGATCGTGCTGTCGACCGCCACCGGCCTCACCACCACTCCGGCGGACCTGGCCGAACTGGTGCGGTCCTGGAACGCGTCCCGCTGGCAGGCGTTCCGCAAGGTGCGCTTCCCGGCCGCGCTGCCGCAGATCTTCGTCGGGCTCAAGGTGGCCATGCCGTTGGCCGCGATCGGCGCGGTGATCGGTGAGTTCCAGGCCGGCGAGAGTGGCCTCGGCTACGTCATCACGCAGTACGCCGGCGTCGGCGACACCGCCACCGCGTGGGCGGCGATCATGCTGGTGGCGCTGGTGAGCATCCTGCTCTACTCGGCGCTCCTGCTGACCGAGCGGCTGGCCCTGCCCTGGGTCCGCGAAACCACGAGCAGCCGCTGACACAGAGAAGCAAGCAAGATCAAGACCATCCCCAGAAACGCGAAGGGCCGGCCTCCCACTTGGAGGCCGGCCCTTTCGTCGAAGCCGCAGGCGAGTCGGGTGTGGCCGACCGTGCCCGGCGGAGGGATCAAGCCTGACCGCCCGGAGCCGGGGACGGTCGGCCACACCCCCACCCGGCACACGACGAAGAGCGCCGGGCGGAAAGAAGTACGAGGCCCGAACGTTACCCCGCCAACCGCCAGCGGCCGTTGCGGGCGACCAGCGTGGTGAGCGCCTGCGGCATCAGGCCGCTGTGGTTGTCCGGCGTCATCCGGATCGGCCCGGACAGGCCGTCCATCTGGGAGGTTTCGAGCACGTCCCGGAGGCCGTCGCGGTCGACCTTGCCGATCTCACCGCCGGCCCGCAGTTCCGCGTCGGCGATGAGCTGGACGGCGTCCGCGGCGAAGGACGACGCCCCGTTGTAGCCGCCGAAGCGTGCCGTGTAGTCCTGGAACCACTGCCGCCGCGCGGCCTTGGCCGGCGTGGTCGCGATCACGTCGTCGATCACCATCGTCTGGGTGAAGATCAGCGTCGCACGCTCGGTGGCCTTGGCCGCACCGCCGAGGAAGAGGTCACCGGCCGCCCCGGCGTCGAAGAACAGCGACCCACGGAAGGTGGTCTGCTGGGCGCTGGTCGCGGCCAGCGTCGCCTGCTCCGGCGGGGTCCAGAAGACGAGTGCGTCCGGCTTGCTCGACGTGAGCTGCCGGACCTGCTGGTTCACGTCGGTGTCGGTGATCTTGGCCTTCTGCTCGCGAAGCGTGATGTTGGCCTTGTCCAACTCGCTCTTGAGCGCGGCCATGCCCTCCCGGCCGTAGTCGTCGTCGCTGACGAGCGCCCCCACCTTGCGGACGTTGTTGCGTCGCAGTTCGGTGGTGAGTGCGGCGGCACTGTCGGCGGCGTTGGGGCCCAGCTTGAACACGTAGCGCCGATCGGCGACCGGGCTGGCGACCCCGCCGGAAGCGGCGAGCGCAATGGTGGGAATCCGCTTCTCGTTGATGGTCCCCACGGCACCGAGCGCGCATTCGTTGCAGCCACCCATGATGATGGCGCTGACCTGAGAATCGCTGCTGAAGTCCGCGATGTTGCGAAGCGACTCGGCGGCGTCGGAACGGTTGTCCTTGAACTTCAGTTCAATCTTCCGGCCGTTCAGTGCTCCGGAGGAGTTCAACTGATCGCGCTTGAGTTCGAGGGCTCGCTGGTATGTCCGGCCGACGGGTGCCGCGGCGCCGGACAGTTCGAGGTCGACGGCGATCACGATCGGACTCGTGTCCGTGTCCGCTTCACCGAACTGGCAGCCGGTGAGCGTGGTGGCCACTACGGCCGATGCGAGCGCCGCGATGGTCGCGGAGCGGATGGGGCTCAACTCAGTCCTCCAGGTGCGGGCGCGGGCGCTGCCCGGTCATCGCCGCTAAACCGTCCTCAGTGGAGGGCGGGATCTTCTCTGCCGTACGGTGTGCGCGAAGCCTGCAAAACCTTGCCAATGGCCGGCGCTGTGGTCAAGCGCGGACCCCGGCATCGCTTTCGGGACGGTCATCCCACATGCTGGGGTAACGCAATGTTTGCAAAACCTCACTTTGCACACACGCGTGACCACTCTGGAGTCACATGCCCTGTTCAGGGGCTTGCGGAAATGAAGGTATCAGTTGCCCGGAACACGGGATGCGCTCCGTCCGACCGTTTCCTACCTCACTGCGGCTTCCCAAATCCGATCTTCTCTGATGAAATCGCGGCCGTGCCGCGCGTGGTCCCCTCCGCTTACGGCATGGCTCGGCGGGTCAGGCGGGGAAGAAACGACGGAGGCGATGTCGTGAGCACCGGACCGACGGCCCTGCCCGCGCTCGGCGACAACACTCGGCGTCCGAGCCGACGGTTGCCCAGACTGCGGGACGCACGAATCCGGTCCAAGCTGGCGCTGATCCTGGTCGTTCCGGTGGCGGCGGTGATCGCGCTGGCCACGGTCCGGTTGATCACCGTTGGCGAGGGTGCCCTCGACGCCACCCGGGCCCGTTCGTTGACGGCGCTCGCCGTCGACGTCAGCGCCCTCACGCAGGATCTCCAGAGCGAGCGGATGGCCGCGGCGGCCTACCTGGCCACGCCGCAGCAGCCGGCGGACGCGTACAACCTGCGGGTCCGTCAGACGCAGCAGCAGGTGGACGAGTACCGCGCCGAGCGGGGCCGGGTCGGCGAGGTGCCGGCGGCCCTGCGCGAGCGACTCGCCGTCATCGACGAGCACCTGGCCACTCTGGACGGCACCCGCCAGGAGGTTCTGGACCGCCGGCAGATGGCGGTCGCCGAGGCGGTGCTCCGCTACGGCGTCATCCTCACCGACCTGGTCGCGTACGGCGACGGTCTGGCCCAGCTGCCCGGCTCCGAAAGCCTGGCGGACAGTCGCCGCGCGGTTGCCGCCTTCGCCCGCGCCAAGGCCTCCGTGGCCGAGGAGCAGGCGGTCGCCTTCACCGCGCTGACGGCGGGTCAGCTCGACTCGGAGCAGTTCTCCTCCTTCGTGGCGACGCTGACCAGTCAGCAGGAGTCCCTGGTCGCCTTCTCCCTGGCCGCCGACCCGGTACAGCGCGCACTCGTCGACAGCACCGTCTCGGGTGACGCGGTCGGTCTGGCCGACCGGGTGGCCACCGACATCACCCGCTCGGTCGGGCAGCGCCCGCTGGTCACCGCGCAGGACGCCACCGCCGCCATCGGCGCGGTGAACGACCTGATGCGCTGGGCCGAGATCCAACTTCAGGACCGACTGCTCCAGCAGGCCGACGAGGCGCGCTCGGACGTCATCCGGCAGGCCGTCGTCGAGTCGGTACTGGTGCTGCTGACGCTGATCATCGCCGTGACGCTGGCCGTGGTGCTGGCCCGCTCGCTCAACCACTCGCTGCGCCGGCTGCGTGAGGGCGCCCTCTCGGTGGCGAACCACGACCTGCCGGACGCCGTGCAGCGGTTGCAGACCATGGGCAGCGTGGGCGACGGCGGGGTGGACGAGATCGTCCGCCAGGTCCGGGACCCCATCCAGCTCAACAGCCGCGACGAGGTCGGTCAGGTCGCGGTGGCCTTCAACGTCGTCCACCGCGAGGCGGTACGGGTCGCGGCCGAGCAGGCGGCGCTGCGTACCAGCGTCTCGGCGATGTTCCTCAACCTGGCCCGCCGTAGTCAGACCCTGGTCGACCGGATGATCGGTGAGCTGGACGCGATCGAGCGTGGCGAGGAGGACCCGAAGCGGCTCGCGCAGCTCTTCGAGCTGGACCACCTGGCCACCCGAATGCGCCGCAACGACGAGAACCTGCTGGTCCTGGCCGGTGCCGACTCGGCAGTACCGCGTCGCGACGACGCGCTGGTGGTCGACGTTCTGCGTGCCGCCCAGTCCGAGGTGGAGCTGTACAACCGCATCGAGTTCGGGACGGTGGACACCGACATCTCGGTGGCCGCGCACGCGGTCAACGACGTGGTACGCCTCGTCGCCGAGCTTCTCGACAACGCCACCCGGTTCTCGCCGCCGAACACCACTGTGGTCGCCGATGGTCGCCGGATCCGCGACTACGTCCTCATCCAGATCGAGGACCGTGGGCTCGGCCTCACCGACGAGCAGCTCGACTCGCTCAACCGCCGGTTGGCCGCACCGCCGAGCGTCGACGTCGCCGCGTTCCGGTTGATGGGTCTGGCCGTGGTCAGCCGGCTCGCCTCCCGCTACGGCATCCGGGTGGAGCTGCGTCGCAACGTGGAGGGCGGCACCGTCGCCCAGGTGACGTTGCCCGCCGCCACCGTGGTGCTGCCCAGCAGCCGGGGACGCGACCAGGCGCTCACCCGCCCGCGTCAGCCGATGGCCGTTGAGCAGACGCCGCTCACGCCGGCCGGGCACGCCGAGCAGTTCGCCGGCGCCGCGACCTCGGCGGCGACGCTGCCGGACCAGTGGCGGACCAACACACCGGCAACCACGCAGTGGCAGTCCCCACTGGATTCGCGGGACACCACTCCGGCCGTGCAGGCGGGTGGGTACGCCGGCACGCGCTCGACGGTGCCGCCGGCACCCGCAGCCCCGGCACCCGTGGCACCGCTCCCGCCGGCGCGGCCCTCGTACGGCAACGGACTGGGCGCCTCGACGGGCAGTCCCACGGTGGCCTACCCGACCATCGACCCGCTGCCCCGGCGTGGCTCGACCTCGGACGCAGAGGACGGGCGCGCCGCCAACCCGGGCCTGCCGGTCGGGCCCGTCGCCGGACTCGGCGCGGTGGCACCGCCCGCCGCCCCGTCGGTGCCCGCCGCGCCGGTCAGCACCCGTCCGGACTTCCCCGCCGAAGCGCCGATCTTCCGGGAGATGGAGGCGGTCTGGTTCCGGTCGCACGGCGACGACGCCACCGCGATCTTCACCAGGCCGAACTTCGACGAGCCGCCGCCGACCACCGCAGCTTCGGCCGACGCCGGTCCGCGTACGCGCGGCGACTCCCGGCCGACTGCCGCTCCCGTGCCGGCCGCCGCGCCGGCCCGGCCGAAGTTGCCGACCCGTACCCCGGGCACCTCCAACACCGATGGTGCCGCCGCTTCGGGCGGCGGGGGTCTCGGCGGCGCGACAGCGGGCGGGCTCGGCACGCCCCCCTCGGCCCCCCCGTCGTACACTCCGCCTCCGGCTGCCCGGCCGGCCGCGGCGCCCAGCGCGCCGTCGGCGGACCCGCAGGCCTGGCGGACGGCCGCGGACGAGGGCTGGTCGCGGGCCAGTCGGGCCGCCGAGCCGGCCCCGGCCGGGACCACCCGATCCGGGTTGCCCAAGCGGGTGCCACAGGCACAGCTCGTGCCGGGCGGCATCGAACCGAAGAGCGGCCGGGACCGCAGCCGGCGGACCCCGGATGAAGTACGTGGTCTGCTGTCGGCCTACCACCGCGGCGTACAGCGCGGTCGGACGGCCGGAACGGACCTGAACAGCACCTCGACCAAGGAGAGCCGATGAACAGGCCAGCTGCCATGCAGGACATGGGTTGGCTGCTCACCAACTTCGCCGACAGCGTGGCGGGTATCGCCCACGTGGTGGCGGTGTCCGCCGACGGGCTGCTGCTCGCGTCCTCCCGGGATCTTCCCGGGGACCGGGCCGACCAGCTCGCCGCGATCACCTCTGGCGTGGTGAGCCTGACCGAGGGCGCGGCCCGGATGTTCAGCGCGGGCGGGGTGTTGCAGACAGTCATCGAGATGGACAGCGGGTACCTCTTCCTGATGTCGATCAGCGACGGCTCGTCGATGGCCGTGCTGGCCGCGCGGAGCTGCGACGTGGGCCAGGTGGGCTACGAGATGGCGCTGCTGGTCGAGCGGGTGGGCGCCGCGCTGGTGCCGCTGCCGCGGGACGCGGTGCGGTCCTAGCACCGGTGGATCGGCGCGCGATCGGTGCGCCGAGCCTGAGACCGGAGCCGGCATCCGCCGACTCCACGGGGGACGAGGAGGTGATCGGGGATGGACCAACGGCGCGTTGACCCACGCGGGGCGCTGGTGCGTCCGTACGCGGTCACCCGCGGTCGTACCGAGCCCCGGCAGGACATCGCCCTCGAGGCCGTCCTCACCGCGTCTCTCACCCAGGTCGCCGAGTCCCGCTTCGCCGGGCATGACAAGCACCGCATCGCCACGGTCTGTGAGGGCCGAGCACAGTCGCTGGCGGAGATCGCCGCGTACACCCGGATGCCGCTGGGCGTCGCCCGGGTGTTGGTCGCCGACATGGTGGCCGAGAGCCTGCTGACGTTACACACTGCTGCTCCCGCCGAGGGGTTCGAGGAGCGGATGGAACTGCTTGGAAGGGTGCTAAGTGGACTTCGCAGGCTATGACCCCGCTGGGGGGCGGCCGGGCCGGGGAATCGTCTCCGCGAAGATCGTCGTCGCGGGCGGCTTCGGCGTCGGTAAGACGACACTGGTCGGGGCGATCTCCGAGATCACACCGCTGACCACCGAGGCGTTGATGACCGCGGCGGGCGTCGGTATCGACGACCCGTCCAAGGTGCCGGGCAAGGAGACCACCACGGTCGCCATGGACTTCGGCCGTATCACCATGGCCCAGGACCTGATCCTGTACCTCTTCGGTACACCCGGTCAGACCCGGTTCTGGTTCATGTGGGACGAGATCATCAGAGGTGCGGTGGGTGCCGCCGTGCTGGTGGACACGCGCCGGATCACCGACGCGTTCGCCCCGCTGGACTACTTCGAGAACCGCAACCTGCCGTACGTGGTGGCTCTGAACCGGTTCGACGGCGCTCCCCAGTACGAGCTGGAGGAGGTCCGCGAGGCGCTGGCCATCTCGCCGCAGGTGCCGCTGGTGATGACGGACGCCCGGCACCGGGAGTCGGTCAAGCAGGTGCTGGTGACGGTGGTCGAGCACGCCATGCTCCGCCTCGAGGCAGAGCACGGCCGGGGCTTCGCCGCACCGGTCGGCTGACCTGTCGTGTCCCGGCCGGCCGGTGTCCACCGGCTGGCCGCGACGCGTCAGTCCACCCGGAGGCGGTAGCCGCGCTTCACGACGGTCTGCACCACCCGGGGCGCGCGCAGGCCGGCCCGCAGGCGGGCGACGGCCATCTCCACCGCGTGCTCGTCCGCCCCTCGGGGCAGCGTGCGCAGCAACGCCGTGCGGGACAGCACCCGGCCGGGGGACTGGGCCAGGGCCCGTAGCACCGCCATCGGCGCGGGGGCGAGTGGCCGCAACTCGCCGTCGATCACGGCGGCGTGCCCGCGCAGCGTCAGCAGGTGCCCGCCGGCCTTGAACGTCACGGTCCGGCGGGGCAGCTCGTCGACGATGGTCCGCACCAGGGCCCCCAGTCGGGCCCGACCCGGCGCGCTCACCGGCACCCCGCGTCGGAGCAGCGGCTCGGCGGTCACCGCGCCGACACAGCTGGCGAGCACGTCGCTGCGGAACGCGGAGAGCAGCGCGTCGGTACGGTCCCCGGCTGCCCGCAGCAGCGCCTCGGCCGCCGGCGCCGAGGTGAAGGTGACAGCGTCCACCAGCCGGCCGGCGATCAGGTCGATCAACCGGTGCAGCGGCGCCGGGTCGGTTGGCGGAGCCCAGCGGTAGACCGGCACCTCGATCACCGTCGCGCCGGCCGCCTCCAGTGCCATCGTGCAGTCGGGCTGCCGCTCACCGTGCAACTGCATGGCGATCACCTGCCCGGCCACGCCCCGCCGACGCAGGTGGTCCACCACCTCGTCGCAGCTCTCCGAGGCCGGCGACCACTGGTCGTGCAGCCCGGCCGCACGGATCGCGCCGCGCGCCTTCGGGCCGCGGGCCACCACGTACGAGCTGGCCAGCACCGAGCGCAGTGGCTCGCCCAGCCCCCAGCCCTCGGCCGCCTCCAACCACCCCCGCATGCCGATGCCGGTGTTCGCCATCAGGATGTCCGGCGGTTGGTCGAGGCAGGCGCGGGTCGCCTCGCGCAGCTCGGTGTCGTCAGACAGCGGCACGATCCGCAGCGCCGGGGCGAGCACGACCCGGGCGCCCCGCCGTTCGAGCAACGCGGCCAATTCGTCGCGCCGCCGGTCGGCGGTCACCCCGATGGTGAAGCCCGCCAGTTCCTCCCGCATCAACCCTCCTGTCGCAGCCGCACCTCGACCAGACCGTCGCGGCACCGTGCGTCGTGCCGGGCCACGGCCACCCCGGGCAGGTCGAGGCAGTGCCCGCTGCGCAGGTCGTACACCTGCTTGTGCAGCGGCGAGGCGACCGTCGGCACACCGCCGCGGCTGCCGACGATGCCCCGGGACAGCACGTACGCCCCGGAGACCGGATCGCGGTTGTCGATCGCGAACAGCCCGTCCGCCGTCCGGAACAGTGCGATCTGTGCGCCGTCGACCAGGGCGGCGACCCCCCGGTCCGGTTCGAGGCGGTCGAGGGTGCAGACAGCTGTCCAGCTCAGCGTGATGGTCTGGTTCATCGCCGTACCTCCGGTAGGCCGAGGGTGACCGGCCGACGGCGGTGACCGTCGGCGGGGGTGTCGCCCCGTGCCGGCACCGGTTGGCCGCGCTCCAGGGCAAAGGTGATCGACGGGTCGGGTACGTCGGGGGCGTTGACGAAGGAGGTGTAGCGGCGCAGCCGGTCCGGGTCGTCGAGCACGTCGCGCCACTCGTCGGAGTACGACGACACGTGCTGGGCCATCGCCGCGTCGAGTTCGGCGCAGAGCCCGAGCGAGTCGTCCACGATCACCGAGCGCAGGTGGTCCAGGCCGCCGTCCATCGCCTCGATCCAGCCGGCGGTGCGTTGCAGCCGGTCGGCAGTGCGGATGTAGTAGATGAGGAATCTGTCGATCAGCGTGATCAGCGTTTCCGTGGACAGGTCGGTGGCGAACAGGTCGGCGTGCCGGGGCCGGAAGCCGCCGTTGCCACCGACGTAGAGATTCCAGCCGGTCTCGGTGGCGATGATGCCGAAGTCCTTGCTGCGGGCCTCCGCGCACTCGCGGGCGCAGCCGGAGACCGCCGACTTGAGCTTGTGCGGGGCACGTAGCCCCCGGTAGCGCAGCTCCAGGGCGACGGCCAACCCCACCGAGTCCTGTACGCCGTACCGGCACCAGGTCTCGCCCACACAGGACTTCACCGTCCGCAGCGCCTTGCCGTACGCGTGACCGGACTCGAAGCCGGCGTCCACCAGTCGTCGCCAGATCTGCGGCAACTGCTCCACCCGCGCCCCGAACAGGTCGATGCGCTGCCCGCCGGTGATCTTCGTGTAGAGCTGGAAGTCCCGGGCCACCTCGCCGATCACGATGAGCTTCTCCGGGGTGATCTCGCCGCCCGGGAT
>NZ_JBSFBM010000254.1:0-9866 GCF_053592955.1 Micromonospora sp. NPDC002411
GCGGCGCCGTGGGCGGCGAAGACGGCTTCGGGTGTGCCGTCCGCGCGGACCCCGCCGCCGGGTTCCAGGACCACCACCCGGTCGACCAGCGGCAGCGCCTCGGCGACCCGGTGCTCGACCAGGATCAGTGTGGTGTCGGAGTCCAGCGCGCCGGCCACCGCCTGCCGGATCAGCTCGGCCCCGGCCGGGTCGAGGTTGGCTGTCGGCTCGTCGAGCAGCAGCAGGCCGGGGCGGAGGGCGAGCGCGCCGGCCAGGGCGAGGCGTTGCTGCTCGCCGCCGGAGAGCGCGGCCGTGTTGCGGTCCCGGGGGTACGGGAAGCCGACGCGGTGCAGTGCCTCGTCCACCCGGGGCCAGATCTCGTCGGTCGGCACTCCCCGGTTCTCCAGCCCGAAGGCGACGTCGTCGCCGCAGCGTGCCATCACCAGTTGGGTTTCCGGGTCCTGGAAGACGATGCCGACGCGCTCGCGTCCCTTGCGGGGGTCGAGCCCGTCGATCTCGACGATGCCCTCCTGCTCACCGGAGTCCTCGGGGAGCAGCCCGGCCAGCGCGCTGAGCAGCGTGCTCTTGCCGGCCCCCGAGGGGCCGAGCAGCAGAACCCGTTCCCCGACCTCGACCCGCAGGTCGACCCCCCGCAGGGCCCAGGCCCGTCGCCCGGCGTGCCGCCAGCCGAACCCCCGCAGAACGACAGCGCCCACCGGACCCCCTCTCGCACTGTTTCTCGTTGTTGATCAAGAGGTTTGCGTCAGGATTTCGCCTCCCGTTGACGCAAACCTCTTGATCAACGCAGCTGGTGGGGGTCAGACCAGGGCGCGGTCCCGGCCTGCCGGGAACCGGTCCAGGACGCCGGTGTTGGCCAGTGCCTTGGTCAGCAGCCAGCCACCGGCGCCGGCGATCACCGTGGCGCTGACGATGGTGATCAGCGCGTACGGGATGCGGTAGTCGGTCAGCTCGTAGTCGACGTTCCAGATGAAAAAGTCGAACAGCGCGGCGCTGAGACCGGTCAGCGCGCCGGCCAGTACCGCGGTCGGCAGCCGGAACGACCGGTACCGGAAGGCGGCGAACGCCAGCTCCGCGCCGATGCCCTGCACGATGCCCTGCGGGATCACCGTGCCGGCCCACTGGCTGCCCAGCAGCGCGGAGAGGACCGCGGCGACCGTCTCGCAGTAGAGCGCGGCACCGGGCTTGCGGATGACCAGACCGCCGATCACGGCCGGCATCAGCCAGACGCCGTAGAGCAGCGCCTGCGCCGGCGGGAAGAAGGCGAACGCGCCCTCGGTGGCGCTCCAGACCAGGCCCCACGCCCAGAAGATGACGCCGAAGGCGACAGCGATCACCGAGGCGACCACGATGTCGATGGTGCGCCAACGGTGGGTGTCGGTGGTGGATGTCATGTGGTGCTCCCAGTTCGTGAGTGCGAACCAGGAGAAGACGCACGCCGCGTCCGGTGGCACCGGACTGCGGCGCGGCTGGAGGTCGACCGAACTCCCTGCGCTGGCATTACCCAGATCAGGTTCGAGGGTCTGCGGGCGTGCCCGCACTCTCAGCGCTGTGCGCTCCCCTGTCGGATATGAAGTTGTCTCGCTGACGCTAACACCGACCGGGGGCGCGAGCCCAGCAGGGCACCCGCCTGACCTGCGGGAGCGACCCGCCGACTGCCGGATGGGTACGCTTCCGATCATGCGGATCGACGCGCGAGGTCTCACGTTCGAGGTAACCGCCGGTGGTCCGCCGGACGGCGTACCGGTTCTGCTGCTGCACGGTTTCCCCCAGCACAGCGGTGAGTGGGACGACGTCGTGCCGGCACTGCACGCTGCCGGGCTGCGCACGTACGCGCTGGACCAGCGGGGTTACTCGCCGGGCGCGCGGCCCACGGAGGTGGCCGACTACCGGATCCCCGAGCTGGTCGCCGACGTGGTGGCGGTGCTCGACGCCCTCGGCCTGGACGCCGTCCACCTGGTCGGGCACGACTGGGGCGCGGTGGTCGCCTGGGCGGTCGCGGCCCGGCACGCCGAGCGGGTCCGCACCCTGACCGCGGTGTCCGTGCCACATCCGGCGGCCATGGCCCACGCCCTGACCAACGACAGCCAGCAGAAGGCCCGGTCGTCGTACATCGCGCTGTTCCGTAAGCCGGACAAAGCGGAGAAGGTGCTGTTGGCGTGGCACGCCACCGCGTTGCGCAAGCTGCTCAGCGGGGTCGGCGACCGTACCCGGGTGGACCGCTACGCCGACCCGATGCGCGAGCCGGGGGCGCTCACCGCAGCGCTGAACTGGTACCGGGCGATGTCCCGCGCCGACCTGGCCGCGGTCGGCCCGGTCGCGGTGCCCACCACGTACGTGTGGAGTGACCGGGACGTCGCCATCGGCCGGCTCGCCGCCGAGGCGTGCGCGGCGAACGTGACCGGCGACTACCGCTTCGTGCAGTTGGCCGGTGTCAGTCACTGGATCCCGGACGCGGCGCCGGGCCCACTCGCCGAGGCGATCCTGGCCCGGGCCGGCGGTACGGCGTGAGTGGCGGTAGGTCGTGCCGCCGGCGCTCGACCTGGTGGTGACCGGCCGCACCCCTTGTCGACGTGCTCGGCGGGGGCACGGTTGACTGGTTGGCCCGCAATCGGACGACGGAGGACGCATGACGGTGAGTGCCGAGGACTACCTGGCCGTGGTGACCGAGACGATCGGCCGGGTGGCCGCCAGTCAGCGGGAGGCGGTGGGCCGGGCCGCGGACCTGATCGCCGATGCGGTACGCGCCGACGGTGTGGTGCACGCGTTCGGCACGGGGCACTCGGAGGCCCTCGCCATGGAGATCGCGGGTCGGGCGGGTGGTCTGGTGCCGACCAACCGGATCGCGCTGCGCGACCTGGTGCTGCTCGGCGGTGAACCCGCCGACCGGCTCGGACCGATGCTGGAACGGGACCCGAGCGTGGCGCACCGCCTCTACGAGTTGGCCCCGGTGCGGCCCACCGACGTGTTCGTGCTCGCCTCGAACTCCGGTGTCAACGGGGCGATGGTGGAGTTCGCCAGCCTGGTCAAGGAACGTGGCCACGGGCTGGTGGCGATCACCTCGGCGCAGCACTCCGGCCGGATGACCTCCCGGCACCCATCCGGACGCAAGCTGAGCGACCTCGCCGACGTGGTGCTCGACAACGGAGCTCCGTACGGTGACGCGACCCTGCCCCTTCCCGGCGGTGGCGCGGTCGGCGCGGTCTCCTCGATCACCGCCGCCCTGCTTGCCCAGCAGGTCACCGTGGAGGTGGTGGCGCGGTTGCTGGCGGCGGGGGAGCGGCCCCCGGTCTACCTGTCGGCGAACATCCCGGACGGCGACGCGCACAACACCGAGCTGGAAGCCCGGTACGCGGGTCGGATCCGGCGGGGGTCCTGACACAGTCCTGGCGGCCGACTTGCGTCGCCGAGATGAACGGCAGATGTCGTGAACCTGTTTCGCGCTCGGCCGGGTGGGGCATTGGCGTTGCTGCCGGCGGCCGGGACCGCCGGCAGTAGCGTCTCACCGGAGGTAGCGCGTGTCCAAGGAGACCGAGAAGCAGCGCTGGCAGCGCAACTTCGCCGACCTGCTCCAGGAGTTGCGGGTCGCGCAGACCGGCGTGCAGATCCTCTTCGCCTTCCTGCTCACCCTGCCGTTCAGTAACGGGTTCACCCGGACCAGCGAGTTCCAGCGGGACGTCTACATCGTCGCGCTGCTCGCAGCGGCCGCCGCCACCGCGCTGATCATCTCGCCGGTGGCGTTCCACCGGGCGTTGTTCCGCCAGGGGCGCAAGCCGGAGCTGGTGCGGTTCGCGCACCGCATGGCTACCGGTGGCCTCGCCTTCATGCTGATCGCCATGGTCAGCGCGGTGCTGCTGATCACCGACTTCGTGCTGGACCGGCCGATCGCCTTCCTGCTCAGTGCCCTGACCGGATTCTGGTTCCTCGTGTTCTGGGTGATCCTGCCGTTCGTCCGCCGCAACTGGGGTGAGGACGACATCGACGATGATGACGACGATCCGGACACCACCATCGGTCGCTGAGCGCGCCGATCTACACGCGCCGCTACCCCTGGGTAACAACCGGGGGTAGCGTGGCGGTAGCCGCATCGAACTTCGAGGGGGCAGCCGTGACCACGACGCAGAACGGCCGACCGGACGATCCCGACTCCGCAACCACCGTCGGTGCCGCCGCGCCACTGCCGGCAGAGGCCGGGCAGGTCTCCGAGAAGGAAGCCCGGCAGGTCGCCGAGGCCGCCCGCGAGTCCACCTGGGACCGACCCAGCTTCGGCAAGGAACTGTTCCTCGGTCGGTTCCGGCTCGACCTGATCGACCCGTGGCCCCGGTCCGACCCGGGCGACGTGGCGCGCGCCGAGGACTTCCTCGACCGGTTCCGCACCTTCCTGACCACCGAGGTGGACGGCGCGGCCATCGAACGCGACGGCTCCATTCCGGACTCGGTGTTCCACGGCCTGGCCGACCTCGGCGCGTTCGGCATGAAGATCGACCGGAAGTACGGCGGGCTCGGCCTCAGCAACCTGCACTACTGCCGGGCGCTGATGCTCGCCGGTTCAGTCAGCCCGGCCATCGGCGCGCTGCTCTCGGCGCACCAGTCGATCGGTGTGCCGCAGCCGCTCAAGATGTTCGGCACCGCCGAGCAGAAGCAGAGCTTCCTGCCCCGCCTTGCCGCCGGCGAGGTGTCCGCCTTCCTGCTCACCGAGCCCGACGTCGGCTCCGACCCGGCCCGGCTGGCCACCACCGCCGAGCCGACCGAGGACGGCACCGGCTACCGGCTCAACGGCGTGAAGCTGTGGGCCACCAACGGCATCGTGGCCACCCTGCTGGTGGTGATGGCCCGGGTGCCGGCCAGCGAGGGGCGTCGAGGCGGGATCACCGCCTTCGTTGTGGAAGGCGACAGCGACGGCATCACCGTCGAGCGGCGCAACGAGTTCATCGGCCTGCGCGGCCTGGAAAACAGCCTCACCCGGTTCCACGACGTGTTCGTACCCGCCGAGAACGTCATCGGCGGCGAGGGTAAGGGGCTGAAGATCGCCCTGACCACGCTGAACACCGGCCGGCTCTCCCTACCGGCGATGTGCGTGGGCGCCGGCAAGTGGGCGCTGAACGTGGCCCGGGGCTGGTCCGCCGACCGGGTCCAGTGGGGTCGGCCGGTGGGCGAGCACGAGGCGGTCGCGCAGAAGCTCTCCTTCATCGCCGCCACCACGTACGGCATGGAGACCATGCTCGACCTCTGCTGCCTGCTCGCCGACGACGACCGCAACGACATCCGGATCGAGGCGGCGCTGGTCAAGCTGTACGCCAGCGAGATGGCCTGGACAATCGCCGACGAGCTGATCCAGATCCGGGGCGGGCGCGGCTACGAGACGGCCGACTCGCTGGCCGCCCGGGGCGAACGCCCGGCCGCCGTCGAACAGATGATGCGCGACCTGCGGATCAACCGGATCTTCGAGGGCTCCACCGAGATCATGCACCTGCTGATCGCCCGTGAGGCGGTCGACGCGCACCTGTCGGTGGCCGGCGACATCATCGACCCGGACGCGGGGTTGGGCCGCAAAGCCAGAGCCGGCGCCCGCGCCGGTGCCTTCTACGCGAAGTGGCTGCCCACGCTCGCCGTCGGCCGGGGGCAGAGCCCTTCGGCGTACGCCGAGTTCGGGCCGCTCGCCGCACACCTGCGCCAGGTGGAGCGGTCGTCGCGCAAGCTGGCCCGGTCGACGTTCTACGCGATGTCGCGCTGGCAGGGGAAGATGGAGCGCAAGCAGGCGTTCCTCGGCCGTGTGGTGGACATCGGCGCCGAGCTGTTCGCGATGTCCGCGGTCTGTGTCCGGGCCTCCGCCGAACGGGACACCCGGCCGGAGAACGTCGAGCTGGCCGACCTGTTCTGCCGGCAGGCGCGGGTGCGGGTGGACGCCCTGTTCGCCGCACTGTGGGACAACACCGACTCGGTCGACACCGCCGCCGCGAAGCGGATCCTCGCCGGCCGGTACGCGGGCCTGGAGGAGGGTGTGATCACCCCGTCCGACGAGCTGCCCTGGGTGGCCCGCTGGACTCCCGGCCCGTCCACCGCCGAGGACGTCCGCCGCCGAATCCCACCGAAGCCGTAACTCCGCCCCGAGCACGCCCGTCTCGTGCGCGCTCCGACCTCCACGAGCCGACTGACGAACGCAGGAGCGCGTTCTGCCCTGGTCGTCTGGCTTGATCGACTGCATATCGGCGAAGTGGTGGAATCCCGCCGCCCCGATACGCCTACATCGCCGACCTGGAGTGGATCACCCAGCGTGCGCTGAAGAGGGCTGCGCGGCAGCGGCGGTCAGCGGGAGACCGCCCAGGCCAGCACGCCTGCCAGGATCAGACCGTTGAGCCCGGCCAGCGCCAGGTACGCCGCAGGCGGGATCTTCTTGCCCCGCCGGAGGAAGGCAACCAGGACGGCGGCGTAGCCGAGCAGCAGGACGGCGATGACGACGAGGAAGTAGAACACCCGAAGACCTTAGCGGCCTCGGTCGCGCTGGCCTGAGTCGGCGCAGCGCACACGCCCTGCGAGCCCACCGCGCTTTCCCTTGATCAGGTGATGAAAAGTAGGTCAGAGACAGCGCGGAGACCTACTTTTCATCACCTGATCAAGGTGGGGTGGGGTGGTGACCCATGGCGGACGGGTCTTAGCGGCCCCGGCTGCGGAGACCGAGTTGGCGCAGCTCCAACGCGGCCAGCGCGTCGACTGTGGCGTCGTCGCCGCGCCGCCACGCCTCGGCCACGTCGGGCGCGATCCTGGTCAGCCGGCCCAGTGGTTGGGTGGCCAGTGCGCGCAGGGCGAGCAGGTCCCGGCCGGCCGGCCCGGCGGCCAGTTTCGCGGCCGACCCGGCCCGGCGCATCCAGCGCACCCGCAACGGCAGCCATCCGAAGAGCACCAGGCCGAGCGGGAAGATCAGCACAGCGATGGTGAGGGCGAGCGCGAGCTGGTCGACCAGGTGTTGCTGGTCCCGTCCGGCGTCGGCGAGCCCTCGGGCGGCGTCGGCGGCCTGCCGGAAGGGCGCGGTCAGCTCGTCACCTACCAACGGGACCCGGCGGACCTTGCTGCCGGCGTCGGCGAGGTTGTCGGCGAGGCCACTGCCGGCGCCCTCCAGCTTCTGCCCCGGTACGGCGAGCTTCTGCACCAGGTCGTGCAGCCACAGTGCGCCCCGGATCGCCGCGTACACCCAGGCGACGACGAGCAGGTCGGTGAGCAACTGACGGGCGGCGGTCGGAAACCGATCGGCATAGATTTTCACGCCGGACAGCGTGCCACGAACGTCGACGCCCCGGCACCCGTCGATTGGCGCCCGGATGACACCGCCGGACCACGCCACGGCGACCGACGCGGCGGTGGCCGTGGCGCACGAGCCGTGCGTCAGGCGAGCCGCAGGTCCACGAACGCGATGGTGTCGCCGGGCAGGACGTACCGGTCGATCTCGACGAAGCCCTGGTGGCGGGCGAAGCGGAGGCCGTCGTCGTTGGACGCCAGGACGACGGTGTGGACGACCTGCGCGCCCAGCTCCCGGGCCTTGGCCAGCCCGCGCTGGTAGATCTGCGCCCCGAAGCCCTGGCGACGCTTCTCGGGCAGCACTCGCGCGATCACGGTGGCCGGCTCGGACGTCGGGGGTCGCACCGTCGAGCAGCCCACCGGCACCCCGTCGACGTACGCGACCTCCAGGATGTTCCGCTGCGCGCGGACGGCGATCTCGTCGGCCGACAGCGGATCGGTGGGGATGATCAGATTGTGGATGTGTTGCCAGTCGAGCGCTGCCGCTTCGCTGCCCACCGCCTGGACCCGCACGAATCGAAGATCTGTCACGCGGACAGGTTAGTCAGCGGACGCAGGTCGGGCAGGTGCCGAAGATCTCCAGGGTGTGACTGACGTCGGCGTAGCCGTGCTGCGCGGCGACCCGGTCGGCCCAGCTCTCCACCGCCGGGCCGGCCACCTCGACGGTGCGCCCGCAGGCCCGGCAGACGAGGTGGTGGTGGTGCCCCTCGCTGCACCGGCGGTAGAGGTGCTCGCCGCCGGGTGGGCGCATCACGTCGATCTCGCCGGCGTCGGCGAGCCCTTGCAGGGTGCGGTAGACGGTGGTCAGGCCGACCCGTTCACCGCGCTGCCGCAGCATGGCGTGCAGGTCCTGGGCGCTGTGGAAGCCCTCCATCTCGCCCAGCAGCGCGCTCACCGCCGAGCGCTGCCGCGTGTTGCGCACCGCGGCGCTGCTCTCGCTCATGATCCCTCCCCGGCGTGGCTGACCGCGTCCGCCACGATGTGCGCGACGTGCTCGTCCACGAGGCTGTAGGCGATCTCTCGACCACGGCGGGAACCGCGGACCACTCCCGCGCCGCGCAGCACCCGTAGGTGCTGGGAGACCAGCGGCTGCGCGGCGCCGAGCTTCTCCACCAGCTCGTGCACGCATCGTTCACCACCGGCCAGCTCGCTGACGATGGCCAGCCGGATCGGCGCGGACAGGGCGCGGAGCAGCTCGCTGGCCCCGTCGAACCCGTCGTAACCCGTCGCGCTGGTCATCTTGCAACGGTAACCAATACCACCGACGTCCCGCTGATCAGGCTCAGCTCAGCACGACCTCGTGCGGTTCCGGTGCTGGTGCGGCGGCCGGCGTCGCCCGGCGCCGCAGCGTCCGCCAGACGCCGCCGGCCACGGCCACGACCAGGAAGGACGCGATCGCCACCAGCACCACCGAGGCGCCCGGAGCGGTGTCCGCCGTCGCCGCCACCCAGACGCCGGAGCCGGCGGCGAAGAGCCCGAGCGCCATCGCGGCGGCCATCGTGCTGCGGAATCCCCGGGTGACCTGCTGGGCGGTGGCGACCGGCACCACCATCAGCGCGCTGATCAGGAGCACCCCGACGGCCCGCATCGCGATGGTCACGGTGACCGCGGTGGCGACCGCGATCAGCAGGTTCAGCGTGCGTACCGGGAGGCCGGAGACCCGGGCGTACTCCTCGTCGTGGCTGACCGCGAAGAGCGCCGGCCGCAGCGCGATCATGGTGACCAGGATCGCGGCGCCGAGGACCCCGATGGTGACCAGGTCGCCGGGCGAGATGGTGGTCAGCGACCCGAACAGGTAGGCGTTGAGGTTCGCGCTGGTCGCGTCCGAGAGGCCGACCAGCAGGACGCCGCCCGCGATGCCGCCGTAGAAGAGCAGGGCCAGGGCAAGGTCACCGGAGGTACGCCCACGGGCGCGCACCAGCTCGATGGCGACCGCGCCGATGGTGGCGGCGATCACCGCGACCAGGACCGGTGAGCGGTTGAGCAGGAGGCCGGCCCCGACGCCGGTCAACGCCACGTGCCCGACACCGTCACCGATCAACGCCAGCCGGCGCTGCACCAGGTAGATGCCGAGCGCCGGGGCGGCCAGGCCGATCACCAGAGCGCCGATCAGGGCGCGCTGCATGTAGGGGTACTGGAAGAGTTCCATGGGGTCAGTTGCTCCACAGCCCGGCGGGCTCGTCGTAGCAGTGCGGGTGCACGTGGTCGTGGTCGGGCGCCGCGTGGTGCCCGGCCGGGTCCGGCACCGCGCCGTCGTGGGCGATGCGACCCTCGTGAACGACGACCGCCCGGCTGATCACCGGTCGCAGCGGGCCCAGCTCGTGCGCTACCAGCAGCACCGTCCCGCCGTCGCCCACGAAGTCGCGCAGCGCGCCGGCGAACGCCTCCTGGCTGGCCGCGTCCACCCCGGCGGTGGGCTCGTCGAGGACCAGCAGCTCCGGTTTGCCGGCCAGGGCACGGGCGATCAGGGTGCGCTGCTGCTGCCCGCCGGAGAGCGTGGCGACCGGGTCACCGGCCCGGTCGGCGAGCCCGACCGCGAGCAGCGCGGCGTCGACGGCGGCGCGGTCGGCGCGGCC
>NZ_JBSFBM010000255.1:0-9864 GCF_053592955.1 Micromonospora sp. NPDC002411
GATCGGCACGGTGCCCGGCACCCCGAGCGCCGCACGGGTGTCCAGTACCCGCTGCGGTGTCAGGGCCGTGTAGGCGGCACCGACAACCGTGCAGCCCGAACAGCACTGCGCCACCCGCGGTGACCAGGGCCGGGCCGGCGGCGCCCGAGGCGAACGCCAGCACCACGGCCAGCATGATCCACGCGACCGCATCGTCGATCGCGCCGGAGGCCAGGGCGAGCAACCCGAAACGGGTGCCGGCGAGACCGCGCTCGGTGATGATCCGGGCGAGCATGGGGAAGGCCGTGATCGCCAGCGCCACACCGACGAACGCCGCGGACACCCCCAGCGACACGCCCTCCGCGCGGATCGGGACGAAACCCGCCATGCCCAGGACCAGCAGGACCCCCAGAACCAGCGGAACCGTGACACCCGCCAGCGACACCGCCCCGGCCGTGCCCGCCAGCCTGGTCACCCGGTGCGAGGTGAAGGCGTAGCCCGCCTGGAACATGAACAGCACCAGGCCAACCTGGCCGACCACGTACAGGATCGGCAGCAGCGGCGCGGGGAAGAGCGCGGCCTGCGCGCCCGGCCACAGCAGGCCGAGCAGCGACGGGCCGAGCAACACCCCGGCGAGCATCTCGCTCACCACGGGAGGCTGACCCGCCTTGCCGAGAAGCCAGGAGACCAGCCTGCAGAAGAGCAGAATGACAGCGACCGCGATGAAGAACCGCGGGGCGAGTTCGGTAGGGGTCACGGGCCTGCCTCCTCGAAGAATCGGGTGCACAACTTCTGCCGCCGGGCGTCGACGACCATCCAGGTGCCGCAGACGAGCTGCTTGACCGACCGCCCCACGTCGAAGACCCGGTCGCGGTGCCGCATGAGGGCGAGCCGGTTGCGGCCGGGACCGGGGAGGCCCCGGGGCGTCAGGTACGCGGGACCGCGACTCGGCAGCGAGCGGGTGTGCGCCGCCGACGAGCTGACCGAGAACCGCCGCAGCACCTCCCGTGTCGCTGCCCGCAGTTGGACGGGGGCTGCGCCACGCGCCGGACAGGCCCGGTTGGCGGTGACGCCGTACGGGATGAAATGCGCGTCCTGCCGGCGCAGCGACAGCCAGCGGTCCGGGTTGAACTCGTCGTCGGCTGCGGGGCCGGTGCGCTGATAGGCCAGATAGTTGAAGAGCAGCACCGATCCGGTGGGGAGAACGTGATCGCCCACGGAGATGGGCCCGGAGGTGATCCGGTGCGCGATACCGAACAGCGGGTACACACGGAGCGTCTCGTCGATGACCCGGTCGAGAGAGCCGTCCGACGTGTCCTCGACGGATCGAGCGCACAGCAGGATGTGCGTCATGGCCTCCGACATCTGCACCACCGCCGTGTTGAAGAACGCGCCCTGGAGGTACCAGGCGGTCTCCAGGGCGGTGAAGGGCGGCGGCAGCACGACCGGGCAGGTCCCCGCGTCGATCCGGTCCAGCAGGTAGCGCGTCAGGCGATCCCGCCGGGACATGTGCCGCAGACTCATCCCCTTCAGCGCGGTGACCACGTCGTCCGCATTCGCCACGATGAGCTCCCGCACGCCGCGCGGGCAGGATGCGCCGAACACCAGCTCGTATGAGACCTCGGCCCAGATCGGCATCATCAGGTCCCGTAGCCGCACGTGACTGGTTCGGCCGGTCGGGAGCGTGTCGAGGATCCGCCGGGTCGCGGCCGTCGCGAGTTCGTCGGAGCGCGGGTGTGCGACGGCCAGCACCTGACGTGTCGTCCGCGCGACCGTCTTGTACGGCTCGCCGGGCTCCAGGTGCTCCTGATGCATCTGTGGACCGGGGGCGAGCCAGTACCAGAACAGGTCCGACAGCCCGGCCCCGCGGCTGCGTCCGTCGGCGGCCGGATCGCTGTAGACCCGCTCGAAGTCCTCCGGCCCCACCAGCGGCCCGGGGACGGGAATGCCCTCGGCCCCGTTCACCCGCTCGAAGATCCACTCGCGGAGGGCGACCACCGCCTTCACCGGGTTACCACCTGGTCGGGCGTCAGATCGGCCGGTCGCCGCGCTCCGGCCAGGGCGAGGGCCTGGTCCAGCTCGGTGGTGAGTCGTTCGAGCGCCTCCCGTACGCCCACCGCCCCGCCCGCCGCGAGCCCGCGCACCACCGGACGTCCCACCAGCACCGCCCGTGCTCCGAGAGCAAGCGCGATCACCACGTCGGTGCCACAGCGCACACCTCCGTCGAGCAGCACCGGGATCTGCCCATCCACGGCTGCCACGACTGCGGGCAGCGCGTCGAGCGTGGGAATCGCCCCGTCGAGCTGACGTCCACCGTGGTTGGACACGATCACACCGGCGGCGCCGTGCTCCACCGCGAGGCTGGCGTCCGCGGGATGCAGGATGCCCTTGAGCAGGATCGGCAGCCCTGTGACGCCGCGCAGCCACACGATCCGGTCCCACCCCGCCGTCGCGTCCATCGCGATCGAGCGCACCCGGCCGGCCGCGTCGCGCATGTTCTCGCAGGCGTAGCCGGACGGCAGGTCCGTGAAGCCGTTGCGCAGGTCACGCTCGCGCCGTCCGAACACCGGAGAGTCGACCGTCACCACGAGCGCCCGGCAGCCCGCCGACGCGGCGCGCTTGACCACGTACTCGGTGAAGTCGAGGTCGGGTTGCGGGTACAGCTGGAACCACAGCGTTCCGCCCGCCGCCGCGATCTCCTCGACCGGCTGGGTGGCGGCCATGCTCACCACCATCGCGGCGCCGGCCGCCGCGGCCCCCCGGGCGGTGGCGGCCTCGCCGTCGGGGTGCGCGAGTCGATGAAAGGCCGTCGGAGCGACCAGGACCGGGGCGGCCAGCGACGTGCCGGCCACCGTGGTCCGCAGGTCCCGCTCGCCGGTCGCCCGCAGCACCCGTGGCACGAGCCACCGCCGCTCGAAAGCCCGCTCGTTGGCGGCCATGGTGCGTTCCCGCCCGGCGCCGCCCTCGAAGAAGTCCTGGTGGACCGGGTCCATCTCAGCCCTCGACGCCGGAGAGGCAACGCCCCAGGAACTCCTGTAGCGGCCGCACGTGGACCTCGGGCCGGTCCCACCGGTTCTCCAGGTTCTCGGCGAGGTGGTGCGTGCTGATCACCTGGCCCTCGCGGTGGTAACGGACGACCGGGTGCAGGTACGCCGCATCGTGCGCCTGCCCCACGACGTCCTGGGCCACGCGGGACACGGTGATGTCGAACGGGTCGACCTGGTCGTGGTCGGGGCCGTACTCCAGGGTGATCACGAATGCCTGGTCGTAGTCGTGCTCGGCGGTGCGCAGGCCGGTCGACACGAAGTAGTCCACCGGCACCTCCTCGTGGTAGCGGGCCTCCGGGCCGGCGACGGTGAGCACGTCGGCGAGGAACCCGAACTGCTGCCACAGGGCGGAGGTGCGGTTGACCCGCTCGATGACCGCCGCGGTCATGGCCGCCGGGTCGGCGGCGAGCCTGGTGGACGGCCAGTCCGTGGCGTCGTACCGGCGGGAGAGGATTCTGTGCAGTGCGCGCACGGCGTAGCGGAAACCGTGCACGAAACCGCTCGTGGACTTCTTGAAGTCGCGTACCTGCGAGATCGTCCCGGCGAAGAACAGCCCGGGCACGTTCACCGACTCCCATTCCTCGGTCTGTGCCGGGAACCGGTCCTTGATGGTGAGTTGCGGCCGTGCGGAGGCGTCGAAGATCGAGTCGTCGAAACGGAATCCCGTGCACGCCAACACCCGGTCGTAGTGCAGTTCCTTCACGACCTCGTTGGCCCTGGAGAAGCTGAACGCGACCTTGTAGCCCGTACCGTCACGCTCGATGCTCTTGATCGTGCCGTCGAGGATCGCGTTTGCCGACTTGAGCTGATAGGTGTCGAGGAAGTTGTTGTTGACCGCGCGCAGGTGCCCGACGTAATGGGTGCGCCACGCCATCCGGACCGAGCTGGGCCCCGCGACGTGGATCAGCGTCGTGGTCTCCATGAGGTTCTCGGCGGTCTCGAAGGCGGAGTTACCCTTGCCGATGATCAGCACTTTCTGGTCGAGATAGTCACGTGGCTCGACGCTCATCACGTCGTACCCCTCGGCCAGCTCGAATCCTGCGATGTCCGGCGAGTAGGTCTTCGACACGCCGGTGGCGACGATCACCGCGCGGGCCTCCCAGCACCGGTCGCCGGCCTCGACCGTGAACACGTCGTCGCGCTTGGACACGCGGGTCACCCGGGTGCCGTAACTGACCTTGACGCCCGTCTTCGCCGCGAAATCCGCGAGGTATCGCACCATCACGTCGGCGTCGGGGAAGTACCGCTCGGTGTACTGCGTGAACAACAGCGCCGGATCGTCGGTGAGCAGGGAATTCCAGTCGAGCCGCAGATTCAGCTCGGGGTCGTCGGTGCCCGTGCGCGGTTTGTTGATCGAGATGAGCTGGCGGTGCCGAGGATAGGTGGCGAAGAACGCCCCCGGCCCGTCGGCGCCCTCCAGCACCACATAGTCACGCGTGCCGTCGGCCTCGAGCAGGGCGGCGAGCTGAAGACCGGCCGGACCGGCCCCGATGATCAGGTAATCAAGCGTCACGGCGCTCACCGTACGAGCCGGAAATCAGAGAGATTTCAAGCTCTTCCAGAATGGCGACCGCCCTTCGTACGTCTCCGTCGAGCGACCGGTCCGGGTCGATCGCAGGTATCTCCTCCAAGGCTCGAAGGATCCGGTCACAGCCCACCGCCGTGGGCCGGCGCGCCCCCACGTGCACCGCCTGGCGCAGCCCGAGCCCGAGCGAACCGGTGATCAGGCGTAGCAGCTCCGCCTGGTCCAGGGCGCGGAGAGCGGCTTGCGTGCCGAGCGGGATGACGTCCTGGTTGTGCAGGTTGGTGGGGAGGCTCTGCAGGCTTGCGGGCACGGAGTCGCGCCTGATCTCGGCGATGAGCGCTGTCGACGCGAGCTGTACGCCCTGCAGCCCGTGCTGCTGACCTGGTCCCGCCGCGAGCATCGGCGGCAGTCCGCCGTTGCGCCCCGGGTCCACGAGCAGGTCGAGTTGGCGCTCGGCGAGGTTGCCGACCTGGGCTATCACCATGGACAGGACGTCGGCGGCGAACGCAGCGGGTTGGCCGAAGAAGTTGCCGCCGTGCACGACCTTGTCGTCGGCCGGGAAGAACAGCGGGTTGTCGCTGACCCCGCCGAGGTCCGCCGTCACGACACCGTCGACGTAGCGCAGGGCGTCCTCGGCCGCTCCGAGCAACTGTGGCGCGCAGCGGATGCTGTAGGGCTCCTGCAACGGTCTGGTACCGGACGTCTCCAGGCCGGCGGCTGTCGTTCGCATCGCGGCGCCCACCTCGATGGCGCCCCGGTGACCGTAGGCGGCGAGGAGGGCGGGGTCGAGGAACTGCGGATCGCAGCCGAGCAGGTCGGCGAGCAGGCAGCTCAGCGTCTGCACCAC
This sequence comes from Micromonospora sp. NPDC002411, assembly GCF_053592955.1. Lineage (NCBI taxonomy): Bacteria > Bacillati > Actinomycetota > Actinomycetes > Micromonosporales > Micromonosporaceae > Micromonospora > Micromonospora sp. NPDC002411. The sequence goes on from NZ_JBSFBM010000255.1 coordinate 5,399, forward strand.
GCGGTGCGAGGTGCGGACCCGGCCCAGGGCGAGGGCCAGCGCCGCAGTGGTGAGCGACGTGCCGTTCACCAGCGCCAGCGCGTCCCTGCCGTCGAGCGGCAGCGGTTCCAGGCCGGCCTTCGCCAGGGCCTCACCGGCGGGCATCCGCACACCGTCCAGGTAGGCGTGCCCGCGACCGCGCAGCGCCTGAGCGGCGGCACCGAGCGGGATCAGATCGCCGCTGGCCCCCACCGAGCCGAATCGGGGCATGGCCGGTGTGAACGTCGTGCCGAGCATGGCCGCGAGCGCGTCGATCACGTGCGGCGAGACTCCCGACGCGCCCCGGGCCAGGGACCAGGCGCGGACCAGCAGCGTCGCGCGCACGACATCCGGTGCGAGGTCCGGGCCCTGGCCCGCCCCGAGGTGGGCGAGGGTGTTGTCGGCCTGGTCGCGCTGGTCGGCTCGGCCCGCGTACCCGACGAGCGCCCCGAACCCGGTGGTGGCACCGTAGATCGCGCGGTCGTCGCCGAGTGCCTTCCCGAGGAATGTGCGGCCGGTCGCCACCCGGTCGCGCACCTCCTCGCCGATCACGACAGCGACCGGGCCCGCTGCGGCGCGCAGGTCGGCGGGGCGCAGCGGTGCTGCCAGATCCACCTCAATCGTCATGGAAGCGGATGCTAGAGACGCTTTCTCAGAGCGCTCTGAAATCGCCTCAGTAAATTGCGCCGTATGACGCACGATTGCCTGATCATCGGAGCCGGGCCGGCCGGTCTGCAGCTCGCTGCCCTGCTCGAACGCGACGGTCACGACTACGTGGTGCTGGAGGGCGGCCCCCGACCGGGCACATTCTTCGAGACCTATCCCCGGCATCGCCAGCTGATTTCGATCAACAAGGTGTGGACCGGATCGGAGGACCCGGAGTTCAATTTACGGTCGGACTGGAACTCACTGCTGACCGACGATCCGGCGTTGCTCTTTAAGAACTACAGCACGCGCTACTTTCCGGCCGCGGACGATCTGGTGCGTTATCTCGCCGACTTCGCGCGGGGTCTGCGCGTCCGTTACGACACCCGGGTGACCTCCGTGTCGAAGACCGGTGACGTGTTCACGGTGCGGGCCGGCGACGACAGCTGGACGGCACGGAGAGTCGTCGTCGCCACCGGCGTCTCCCAGCTCCACGTGCCGCCGATCGAGGGCGCGGACCTGGCCGAACGTTACGACACGGTGAGCGTCGACCCCGCCGACTTCGTCAACCAACGCGTGTTGATCATCGGTAAGGGCAACTCGGCCTTCGAGACCGCGGACGCGCTCGTCGAGACCGCCGCGACGATTCACGTCGCCGGGCCGCACTCCATCAAGCTGGCCTGGCAGTCCCATTACGTCGGGCACCTGCGCGCCGTGAACAACAACTTCCTGGACACCTATCAGCTGAAGTCGCAGAACGCCGTCCTGGACGGAACTGTGGAGCAGATCAGCCAGCGGGAGGGCGGCGGGTTCCGGGTGCTCTTCCGGTACGCCCGGACGGTCGAGAACCTGCGCGAGCTCGAGTACGACAGGGTCATCCTCTGCACCGGATTCCGCTTCGACGCGTCCATCTTCGCCGAGTCCGCGCGTCCGGAGCTGGTCATCAACGATCGGTTCCCGGCGCAGACGCCGGCCTTCGAGTCGGTGAACGTCAGCGGTCTCTACTTCGCCGGCACCCTCAGCCAGCAGCGTGACTTCAAGAAGTCCACCAACGGCTTCATCCACGGCTTCCGCTACGCCACCCGCGCACTGCACCACATCCTGCGCGAGCGGCACCACGGGCAGGCCTGGCCGTCCCGGCAGATCGCCCTGACGCCGGAGGCGATAGCCGATTCGATAATCGCCCGGATCAACGTGACCTCGGCGCTGTGGCAGCAGTTCGCGGTGCTCGGCGACGTCATCACGGTCGAGGGCGAAGCCGCCTGCTACCGAGAGGAGGTACCGGTCGCCTACCTGCGGGAGGCGCTGCCGGACGTGTTCGCGTTCCTGGTCACCCTGGAGTACGGCCCCGACCACGACCAGGTCGACCCGTTCGACATCACGGTGCCGCGTCCGGCCGAGAACGACGCGAACGCCGCGCACGACGCCAGCTATCTCCACCCCGTCGTGCGGGTGCTGCGCGACGGGCAGGTCGTCGCCGAGCACCACCTGGCGGAGAACCTGGAGAACACCTGGGACCTGCCGACAGTGCATCGGCAGCCCCTCGAGGTCTTCGTCAAGGGCGTCCTCGCCGATGCCTGCTGACGTCTGGCCGCAGCCCATCCTCGACCTCCTGGCAACCGGCGAGGACCGGCCGGTCTTCGAGGACGGGCCGGTCGTCACGACCGCCTCGGAGATGGCGGGTCTGATCCGGCGCATCGCGGCCGGGCTGCGCTCGTCCGGCGCGGGGCCCGGAGTGGGTGTCACGCTCGATCTGCCGGTCACCGCCGCCGCCTTCGCCGCCACCATGGCCGCCTTCGCGGTCGGGGCGCGGGTGTCCGGGTGGCGTGCCGACCTGAGCCCGGCACAACTGTCCGGCTCCCTCATTGTCGACTCGGCTCAGCTGGCCTCGCTCGCCGAGCATCCCGACAACGGGCTGCCACTTGTCGCGGCGGGACGGGCTGAGGATCCCGCGCGGATCGTCTGGACCAGTGGCAGCACGGGGACGCCGAAGGGCGTGGTCCAGACCTATGCGGCCATGTCGGCGGCCTGGGTGCCGTACCCGGACCGGTGGCCCCCGGCCATCGCCGAACTGGCGACCCGGATGCAGCGCTACCTGGTCTTCGGCTCGCTGGCCAGTCAGGTGATGCTGGAGTACGGCGTCCTCGCCCTCGCGGCGGGCGGCACCCTCGTCGTGGCGCCCCGGCCGGTTTTCCCGGATGCCCTGGTCGAACACCAGGCCACGGCGAGCGTGATCACCGTCGGCAAGCTGCACCAGCTGATCCGGGACCAGCGCGCCAACCCGGTGGACCTGCGTCACCTGGGGGCGCTGATGGTCTCCGGGTCGCCACTCGCGCCGGGCCGACTGGCGGAGGCCCTCGACGTGCTGGGCCCGGTGATCTTCCACGGGTACGGGCAGACCGAGACGTCGATGATCGCCATGGTGACCCCCGCCGAAATGCTGACCAACCCGGCCACGCTCGCCACTGTCGGTCGTCCGGCCGTGGACGTCTCCATTCGCGACGACGGGGAGGTCTACGTCCGCACACCCACGCAGGCGTCCTCGTACTGGCAGGACCCGGACGAGTCGGCCGAGGTGTTCGTGGACGGGTGGGTGCGTACCCGTGACCTGGGGGAGCTCGACGCGGACGGATACCTGCGGCTGCTCGGGCGCGCCCGGGACGTGATCATCGTCAACGCGCAGCTGGTCCACGCCGGACCGGTGGAGCGGGCGCTCGCCGCCGACGCCACGGTCGGCGAGGCGTACGTCGTCGGGTGCCCGGACGAGATGACCGGCGAGGCCGTGCACGCCTTCGTGGTGCCGGTGGCCGGGAGGACGCCCGATCCGGATGTGTTGCGCAAGCTCGTGGCCGCACAGGTGAACGACCTCGCGGTGCCCCGAACCGTCACTGTCGTCGACCGGGTTCCGCTCGCGCCGAGCGGCAAACCGGACAAAAGTCGACTCGCGCAGCTCCGTGACGATCCGTGACATCCGGTCGACATGCAAAACGCCCTGACCAGGTCACCGGTCAGGGCGTTTGTCGACTGTATGTCCGGTGCGGGGCCGGGGTCAGCCCTGGCGGCTCTTCCACTGCGGGTTGGCGCGGTTCACCACGACCGTCCGGCCGCGACGGCGGACCACCACCGAACCCGGCTTCTGCTTCAGCGCACGCAACGAGCTACGTACCTTCATCTCTGCCTCCTCGGTGCAAGCGGTTCCGAGTATCGAAACGCCGCACCCACCCTGGGGATTCCCGCCCCTTACGCTGATGGTTGGCGATGCGTGGGGAGGTGCCAGAGTGTGGCCCGGGGCCTTTGTGACTGTGGTCTACGCGTTTCTTGGTTGGCTCGTGGCGTTCACCGCCCGGGCCGCGCTGCGACCGACGGTGAACAGAAACCGCAGCCCCGGTGTACGGACGCCGGCGACGATGCGCTCTACGGAGCACTGGCACGCGGCGCACCAACGGGTCGCCCGACCCCTGCGCCGCACCGGCATCCTGCTGGCGGTCGCCTCGCCGCTGCCGATTCTGCTCGGGGCCGCCTTCGGTGATCCGCCGGTGATCGCGGCAGTGCTGGTGCTCGCCCTGCTCGTCGTGCCCTATCTGCTCTACCTGGCCTACCTCGCCGATCGCGCCGCAGCCGCCGTCGACGGCTGACGATTACCGGAGCCCCGTCGAACCTTTGCCGCCCGCCGGCCGTACCAGTGGGCGGAGGTCGCCCTCATGCCCGTACGCCGGCTCTTCGCCGTGGCGCTCGTCGTCGCCGCGACCGTGCCCCTGACAGCCACGCCCGCCGCCGCCCACGGCGCCCCCACCGACCCGGTC
>NZ_JBSFBM010000256.1:0-9845 GCF_053592955.1 Micromonospora sp. NPDC002411
GCACCTCGAAGCCGACCCGGCTGTCCACCGTCCGACCACGGACCAGCACGGTGTTCGCCGGGTCGTACCTGCCGGTGACGGTGACCCGGGTCCAGCGGGTTCGTGAGTACGGCCACCGGGCCACCGGGGAGCGGGGCGCGGTCGACCGGGCCGGGCAGGTGATCGTCTGCGGTCACGGGCAGCACCGTACCGGTCGGACACCCGCCGTTCACCAGGGGCGGGCGCCGTCACCATCAGTCCTCCCGCCGACGCTCGGGGTGACGCGGCGACGCCGCCCCCGAAAGACGGGGACGGCGTCGGCTGACCGGTCGGCGCGGGGCCGTCAGGTCATGTCGTCGTAGCGACGTTCGATCGGCGCCGGTTTGGCGACCGGCTCGGGTACGCCGATCGGCTCCGCCGCGTCGACCCGTTGCCCGGCCACGACCGGGTCCGCGTCGAACTCCAACGGCGACACCTCGTCGTCGTCGATGCCGGCGTAGACCTCCTTGCCGCGCCCACGCCGCTTGTCGTTGATGAAGGCGATGCCCACCGCACCGAAGTAGAGCGCGGAGAGGCAGAGCGCCAGGGCGGTCATCCCGAACGGGTCCGGGGTGGGAGTGACCACGGCGGAGAAGGCGAAGAACACGAAGATCGCCACCCGCCACCAGCTGAGCAGCCGCTTCGCACTGGCGATGCCCACGAAGTTGAGCATCAGCACGACGAGCGGGAACTCGAAGGCCACCCCGAACAACAGGATCAGGTTGGTGACGAAGGAGATGTACTTGGTGATCTCCAGGGTCGTGCTGATCTCGTTGGCCGAGATGCTGAGCAGGAACTCCAGGCCCTTGGCCGTGACGAAGTACGCCAGCACCGCACCGGCTGCGAACAGCGGCGCGGCCAGGGCGGTGAAGAAGTACGCGTAGCGCCGCTCGTGCCGGTGCAGGCCGGGCGCGATGAACGCCCAGAGCTGGTAGAGCCACACCGGGGCGGCCACGATCAACCCGACCCAGAGCGCGACCTTCAGGTTGAGCAGGAACAGGTCGGCCGGGCCGAGCTGCACGAACTCGCACTTGCCGTCGACATATCTGGCCTGCGGCAGATCGCAGTAGGGCTGCTGGAGCAGGTGCAGCACCGGCTCGGCCAACCAGAACCCGAAGCCGAAGCCGACCAGGATCGCCAGCGACGCGCGGAACAGACGGTTACGCAGCTCGCGGACGTGCTCGATGAGCGTCATCGAGCCGTCGGCGGCCCGCTCGAACGTGCTCGGGCCGCGCTTGCGCAGGGCGAAGGCCACGACAGTGGTGCCCTTCGGTCAGTTGTCGCGGACGCGGTGCACCGGGTCGGCGACCGGCTGCTGCGGCGGCGCCTGCTGGTACGGCGGCTGCTGCGGCTGCCCGGCGTACGGCGCCTGCTGCCCGGCGTGCGGCGGCAGCGGCTGGTAGCCGGCCTGCGCGTCGGCCTTCTCGGCGAGGTCGCGGTCGTCGTCCTGCAGGCTCTTGGTCTCGGCCTTGATGATCCGCAGCGACCGACCCAGCGAACGGGCCGCGTCGGGGAGCCGCTTCGCACCGAAGAGCAGGATCAGCACAACCACGAGAACAGCGATGTGCCACGGCTTGAGGGCACCCATGAGAAGCTCCAGTCGGTCTGTGTCCGAGGGGGTGGTACGCAGCCCATCGTACGTGCGGATCGGCTGCCTGCCACCCGCCGGGTGGTGGTGGTCTGGCCCGGAGGGTGAAGTCTTGACCAACCCGGGATGATCCGTCAACAGCCGCCGGACGAGGGGTCGGTCAGCCGCGCTTCGCCTTGATCACCGCGAGCCGTCGGGACGCGGTATCGAGCTGACGCTGGACTCCCTCGGCCCGCTGCTGCAGCGTCTCGGCGGTGTCCTGCAGCGCCTCGGCCTCGGCGGCCCGCCGCTGCAACGCCACGGCTGCGCGGCGCAACTGAGGCAACCGGGCCAGCACCGGGCGCACGGCCAGCGCGAGCGCCACGAGAGGGAGCAGCACCAGCGCGAGCACGATCCAGATCAGCACGGCGGTCAGCCTACTGGGTGTGGCCGGCCACCGCCCGGTCACCCGACGGCGCGTTGTCCTGGTCGACCTCGGGTCGCCGGGGCGCCGTGGTGGGCGCGGGCACGGCGTACGCGTCCAGGGCTGCGGCGGCCGTCGCCCGGACCTGCTCGGCCAGCTCGACCGGGGCGACCACTGTGACCTCCGGACCGAGACCCAGCACGAACCGGCGAGCCCACAGCAGGTCGGTGACCCGCAGGGAGACGAGCCACTGGTCGCCGTCGCCGGCCTCCACCCGCTCGCACGGATAATATTCGGTGATCCACCGCTCGCTGCGACCGATGCGCAGTGTGATCAGCGGCAGGTCGGGCGAGGGGCGGAACACCCCCTCGGTGAGGTCGTGCGGCACGGCCTGCGGCGGCACAGTGGCCGGCTCGTCCAGCTCGGTGATGGCGTCGATCCGGTCGGCGCGGAACAGCCGGACCGCCTCCGCGCGCCGACACCACGCCTCCACGTACGCCCGACCACCGACCATCAGCACCCGCAGCGGGTCGATGACGCGGTCGGTGGTCTCGTCCCGGGCAGCTGTGTAGTAGGTGATCCGGAGCGCCTTCCCGCCCTCCACGGCGGCACGGAGCGCCTCGACCCGCCGGGTGTCACCGGGCAGCCGGACCGCCACCGGCGCGCCCACCAGGTCCCCCGCGTCCTCGATCTTCGCCAGGGCCCGTTCGACGGCCTCGCGGTTGGCGACGCCGGGCGTCTCGGCCAGCATCCGCAACGCGACCACCAACGCGAGGGCCTCGTCCGGGGTGAGCCGCAGCGGCCGGTCGATGCCGGCGTCGTAGGTGATCGTCACCCGGTCACCGTCGAACGCCATGTCGATCAGGTCACCGGGACCGTAACCGGGCAACCCACACACCCAGAGCAGCTCCAGGTCCTCCCGGAGCTGCCGCTCGGTCACGCCGAGATCGCCCGCTGCCTCGGCGATCTCGATGCCGGGCCGGGCCAGCAGGTAGGGCACCAGGTTCAGCAGGCGGGCCAACCGGTCCGCCGAGGCGCGGGAGCCGGCCCGGGCGGTCGGGCGAGTCACCGGGCACCTCCGCTCACGGTCAGCTCGTCGTGTCGGACGGCGATCTCCTTGAGTCGTTGGATGACGGCCTCGCGGACCTCCGGCGGGTCGAGCACCCGCACGTCCGGGCCGTAGCCGACGAGGTGACCGGCCAGCCCGTCCGGGTCCGCGTATGGCAGGACCAGCCGGTCGCCGTCCGGCCCGGTGGTCACCTCCACCGCCCAGCGGCGCAACCCGGCGGCCCGGCCGGACGCGGCCAGGATGGTGGCCCGGCCGGTGCGCTCCACCGGACCCGACCAACGGGCCACGTGGCTGATCAGGTCGACGTTGGCGGGCGGCTCGTACGCGCCCGGCGCACCGGTCACCCGGACCGCGCCGACGACCCGGGACAGCCGGAAGCAGCGGGTCGCCTCTCGGTCCTGGTCGTGGCCGACCACGTACCACCGGCCGCGCCAGCAGACCACGCCCCACGGTTGCAGCCGCCGACGGCTCGGCGCGTCCCGGTCGGGCACCCGGTAGTCGAACCCGACCTCGCGGCGGTCCCGCGCGGCGGCGGTCAACGGCGCGAACGCCGGGTCGACAGTCACCATTGGCTCCAGGCCGAGGGTGGCCTGCGGGTCCACGTCCACCCCGGCGGCGCGCAGCTTGGCCAGCCCGGACGACGCCGCGGCGGCCAACCCGGCGTGCTGCCACAGCCGTGCGGCGATGCCCACGGCGGCGGCCTCGTCGGGCTCCAGGAGGATGTCGGGCAGCGCGTACTCGCGGTGGGCGATCCGGTAACCCGGCTCGGCGTCGAAGGCGCTCGCCGTGCCGGTCTCCAGCGGCACGCCCAGTTCGCGCAGCTCGGCCTTGTCCCGTTCGAACTTGCGTTGGAACGCTTCGTGGTCGCGCGCGTCGTCCGGATCATGCTCGTAACCGGGCACGGTCGCGGCGATCTGCGCGGCGGTCAGGAACCGTCGCGTGGACAGGAGGCAGATCACCAGGTTGACCAGGCGTTCGGTGCGGGTCCGCGACACGCGGTAGACGCTAGCAGCCGACGCGCCCACGACGTGCACCCGCGCGGGGCGTGCCGCACACTTGTTCGGATCGGTGCTCCCCCGGCGCGTCGTCGTATCCGGTCATAGGGTGAGCCTCATGTCGCAAGCGGAGGCCAGGCCCGAGAGCGAGAGCGTCGGCACGGTGATCGTCGCGGGCGCCGCCAACCTCGCCATCGCGATCGCCAAGCTGATCGCCGGGGTGATCTCCGGCTCGGCCGCGATGCTCTCCGAGGCCGCGCACTCGTTCGCCGACACCACCACCGAGGTGCTGCTCTACCAGGCGCTACGCCGCGGCTCCCGGCCGGCGGACCAGCGGCACCCCTTCGGGTACGGCAAGGAGAGCTACGTCTGGGCGTTCTTCGCGGCGATGTTCACCTTCGTCGCCGGCGCCGGTTTCGCCGTCACCCACGGCGTCACCACGATCCTGGTGCACGAGCACAGCGGCGACTACCTCATCTCGTACATCGTGCTCGGGGTGTCGTTCGTCATCGAGTCGGTCTCCCTGACCCGGGCCGTGCGTCAGGTTCGCCGTGAGTCCCGACGCTGGCAGACCACGCCCCGGCGGTTCCTGCGACTGACCGCCGACACCACCGTCAAGGCCGTCTTCCTGGAGGACAGCGCGGCCCTGATCGGTCTGCTGCTGGCCGGGCTCGGCGTCGGCCTGTCGCACGCCACCGGCGACGAGCTGTGGGACGGCATCGCGTCGATCCTGATCGGGCTGCTGCTTCTGGCGGTCGCCGGGATCCTCGCCGCCAACAACCTGTCGCTGCTGGTCGGCCGGGCGGTTCCGGAGCGACTGCGCCAGGAGATCGAGCAGGAACTGGCCGGGCTGCCCGAGGTGGAGCGCATCGACACCCTGCTGACCATGCAGCTCGGCCCGGACGACATCCTGGTCGCCGCGAAGGTCGACTTCCGCGACGAGGCGACCGGCGCGGAGATCGAGGCCACCGCCGACGAGGCCGAACGGCGGCTCACCGGCCGGTACCGCGAGATCCGCTTCGTCTTCCTCGATCCCACCCGCTCACTGCCGGGGGCCACCGGCACCGCCCGGCACACCCAGGCCAGGCCGAGCCCGGACGCCGGCGGCGACCCCGAGCCCACCTGATCCGCGCCACCGCCGCACCCGGGCGCGGGCCGTCAGGCCCGCGCGGCTAGCGTGCCCGTCATGGTGCGATGGCGTACGGGGACGGTGGCGACGCTGCGACGGCAGTGGACCGGGGCGGTGGAACTCGACGTCGACCTGCCCGACGGCACACGCATGCGGGCGCTGGCCTACCCCGAGCTGGTCGGTACGCCCGAGCCCGGCGACCGGGTGCTGCTCAACGCCGGCGCGCTGCTGATGGGGTTGGGCACCGGCGGGTACGCCCTGGTGGTGGCCCTGCCGGACCGGCTGCCGCCAGACCCTCCGTCGATCGGCGATACCCGCGACGCCGGGCACCTGGTGAAGGCCCGCTACACGCCGCTGCAACCGATCCTGCTCGGCGTGGACGAGGAGGCGTCACCGCACCGCGACGTGCTGGCCGACGCGGACGACCTGGGCGGCCTGCCGGTGGTCACCGCCGACCTGCACTCGGCGCTACCGGCGATCCTGGCGGGCATCCGGGCCGACGCCCCACAGGCGCGGGTGGCGTACCTGCTCACCGACGGTGGGGCCCTGCCCGCCTGGTTCTCCCGCACCCTCGCCGGGCTGCGCGAGGAACTGGCCGGCACGATCACCGTCGGGCAGTCCTTCGGCGGCGACCTGGAAGCCACCACACTGCACGGCGGTCTGCTCGCCGCCCGGCACGTGCTGGGCGCCGACGTGGCCATCGTGGCCCAGGGGCCCGGCAACCTGGGCACCGGCACCCGGTGGGGCTTCTCCGGCGTCGCGGTCGGTGAGGCGGTCAACGCGATCGCCACACTGGGCGGCCGGGCGGTCGGCTCGTTGCGCATCTCCGACGCTGATCCCCGGCCTCGACACCGAGGTGTGTCGCACCACAGCCTGACCGCGTACGGCCGGGTGGCGCTCGCCCCGGCGGACCTGGTGGTGCCCGAGGACCTGGATCCGGCCCTCGCCGCCGAGGTGGACGCGTCGCTGGCGCCCCTGATGACCCGACACCGGATCGTCCGGGTGCCCACCACCGGTCTCGACGCCGCGTTGCGGTCCAGCGCCGTGCCGCTGTCCACGATGGGTCGGGGCCTCGACGCCGACCACGCGTACTTCCTGGCAGCGGCCGCCGCCGGCCGCCACGCCGTAACCCAGCTCCCTGGCTAGGCCAGGAAGATCAGGGCTAGCCAGCCGCCCACGATGAGGGCCAGCGCCAGGGCCAGCACCCACGTCGGCACGGTGTACTCACCGCGCCGGTTACGGTCGACCTCGGCGCGGATCTTCTCCCGCCGGCGTTCGACCCAGTTCTGCCGCTCGCCGCGTTCGGAGCGGTCGGAAGGTCCAGAAGTCGTCATGGCGCGCTCAGCTTAACCGCACGGTGCGCCGGGGCGACCGGCCCCGTCGGCTCACGCCGCCGCCGGGGCCGGCACACCGGTCACATGCTGGCGATCAGCCGCTCCACCCGCTCGTCGTACGCCCGGAACGGGTCCTTGCAGAGCACTGTGCGTTGCGCCTGGTCGTTGAGCTTCAGGTGCACCCAGTCGACGGTGAAGTCGCGGCGCTTCTCCTGCGCGTGCCGGATGAACTCGCCGCGCAGCCGGGCCCGCGTGGTCTGCGGCGGGGTCTCCTTCGCCTCGAAGATCTCCGGGTCGGTGGCCACCCGGTCGACCTCACCGCGGCGCTCCAACAACCCGTAGAGGCCGCGTCCGCGACGCACGTCGTGGTAGGCGAGATCCATCTGCGCCACCCGGGGGTGCGACAACGGCAGGTCGTGCTTGCGCTGGTAGCGCTCGATCAGCCGCAGCTTGCTGACCCAGTCGATCTCCCGAGAGACCGGTTCCAGGTCACCGGTCTCCACCGCGTTGAGCACCCGACCCCACAGCTCGACGACCCGCTTGGCGGCCTGGTCGCCACCCCGGCGCTCGACGAACTCGGTGGCCTTGGCCAGGTATTCCTGCTGGATGTCCAGGGCACTGACCTCCTTGCCGTTGGCCAGCCGCACCTTGCGCCGGCCGGTGATGTCGTGCGACACCTCCCGGATCGCCCGGATCGGGTTCTCCAGGGACAGGTCGCGCATCACCACCCCGGCCTCGATCATCCGCAGCACGATGTCGGCGGTGCCGACCTTGAGCAGCGTGGTGACCTCGTTCATGTTGGAGTCACCGACGATCACGTGCAGCCGCCGGTAGCGCTCGGCGTCGGCATGCGGCTCGTCACGGGTGTTGATGATCGGGCGGCTGCGGGTGGTCGCCGAGGAGACGCCCTCCCAGATGTGCTCGGCCCGCTGCGACAGGCAGTAGACCGCGCCGCGCGGGGTCTGCAGGACCTTGCCGGCCCCGCAGATCAACTGCCTGGTGACCAGGAACGGGATGAGCACGTCGGCGAGCCGACCGAACTCGCCGTGTCGGGAGACCAGGTAGTTCTCATGGCAGCCGTACGAGTTGCCGGCCGAGTCGGTGTTGTTCTTGAACAGGTAGATCTCACCCGCGATGCCCTCGTCGTGCAGTCGCTTCTCCGCGTCGACGAGCAGGCCCTCCAGGATCCGCTCGCCAGCCCGGTCGTGGGCGACCAGGTCGGTCACCGAGTCACACTCCGGTGTCGCGTACTCCGGATGCGACCCGACGTCCAGGTAGAGACGGGCCCCATTACGCAGGAAGACGTTGCTCGACCGACCCCAGGAAACCACGCGCCGGAACAGATAGCGCGCGACCTCGTCCGGGGACAGCCGCCGCTGCCCGCGATAGGTGCAGGTGACGCCGTACTCGGTCTCGAGGCCGAAGATTCGCCGCTCCATGGTGTGACATTAGCCGCCCGGAGGGCCCGTTCGTCACTGTCACACCACAGGTCGTGCTCCGGGCGCGGTCACATACCGGTTGAGTGCGACATTCCGTCCGGCCCGAGGCTCGACACGAACCGCTGGCAGTTGTCGTACTCCGGCAACAGACCTTGCTCGCGGGCCTGGGCGAGGGTCGGCGCCGCGTCGTCGCGCGCGGACAGCAGCGGGACGTCGGCGGGCCACTCGATGCCCAGCTCCTCGTCCAGCGGGTGCACCGCGTGCTCACCGGTCGGGTTGTACGTGGCCGAGCAGAGGTAGCTCAGCGTAGCGTCGTCGGTCAGCGCGCAGAAGCCGTGGCCCAGCCCCTCACTGAGGTAGACCGCCCGGCGGTCGGTGTCGTCCAGCCGGACGCCCTCCCAACGGCCGAAGGTCGGCGAACCGACCCGCAGGTCCACGATCACGTCGAGGACCGCTCCGCGCACACAGGTGACGTACTTGGCCTGCCCGGGCGGGACGTCGGCGAAGTGAATGCCGCGCACCACACCTCGCGCCGAGACCGACATGTTGGCCTGGGCCAACCGCAGGGGGTGCCCGACCGCCTCGGCGAGCTTGTCGAAGCGGTACCACTCCATGAACATGCCGCGCGGGTCGCCGTGCTGCTGGGGACTGATCTCCCAGGCGCCCTCGATGCTCAGCTCCCGGATCTTCACCACGCGCCCCCGTGCTGGCCGTTCGGCTCGGCCAGCAGACCGAGCAGGTAGTCGCCGTAACCACTCTTGGTCAACGGCGTGGCGAGCGCCCGCAGCTGGTCGTCGTCGATGAGGCCGGCCCGCCAGGCCACCTCCTCGACGCAGCCGATCTTCAGACCCTGCCGCTCCTCGACGACCCGGACGAACTCGGCCGCCTGCATCATCGAGGTGAACGTGCCGGTGTCCAGCCAGGCGGTCCCACGGTCCAGGACGGTCACCGACAGCTCGCCGGTCTCCCGATACACCTCGTTGACCGCCGTGATCTCCAGCTCGCCGCGAGCGCTCGGGGTGAGCTTGCGGGCGATGTCCACGACCCGGTTGTCGTAGAAGTACAGGCCGGGAACCGCGTAGCGGGACTTCGGCCGGGCCGGCTTCTCCTCAATCGAGAGCACCCGCCCGCTGTCGTCGAAGTCGACCACGCCGTACTCCTGCGGGTTGGCCACCTGGTAGGCGAAGACCCGCCCGCCGACCGGGTCGCCGTGCGCGGCGAGCTGCCGGCCCAGGCCGACACCGTGGAAGATGTTGTCGCCGAGGACCAGCGCCACCGACTCGGTGCCGATGAAGTCGGCACCGAGGATGAACGCCTGCGCGATGCCCTCCGGGCGCTCCTGCGCGGCGTACTCCAGGCGCAGCCCGAACTGGCTGCCGTCGCCGAGCAACCGGCGGAACTGGTCCTGGTCGTCCGGAGTCGTGATCACCAGGATCTCCCGGACCCCGGACATCACCAGGGTGGAGAGCGGGTAATAGACCATCGGCTTGTCGAAGACCGGCATCAGCTGCTTCGAGACCGCCCGGGTGATCGGCCAGAGCCGGGAGCCGGTGCCGCCAGCAAGTAGGATTCCACGCACCGGGAGAGCCTAGCGGCACAAACGCCGAACGCGCGGGGGGGTCACACCCCACCCGGAGCACCTGACTTCGCGTAGACTCCCCGACCCGTGAGGATCCTCGTCACCGGCGGAGCCGGATTCATCGGGTCGGAGTACGTTCGCCTGTTGCTGGGCAAGCCCCTCGGCAGTGCCGACGGCGTGCCGCCACTGGAGCCGACGGTCGTGACCGTGCTCGACAAACTGACCTACTCGGGCAACCGGGCCAACCTCGACCCCGTCCGCGACGACCCGCGGCTGCGGTTCGTGCAGGGC
>NZ_JBSFBM010000257.1:0-9834 GCF_053592955.1 Micromonospora sp. NPDC002411
ACCCGACCAACTCGGGTCAGACCGCGCTGTGCGCGACGTACCGGGCGAGCAGCACCGGCGGGCCGCCGACCACCACCCTGGAGGTCTTCGGCCCCGCCGGGTGGAGAGTCGTTCACCCACGTCGCCGAACGCGCCCACCGTGTCGTGGCGGGCCTGCTCACCGCGTACCCCGGGGAGACAGTGGTGCTCGTCTCGCACGTCTCGCCGATCAAGCTGGTGCTGCGCGACGCCCTCGCCGCCGGCGACGGGTTCCTGCACCGGCTCTTCCTGGACGCGGCCGGGATCTCGGTGCTCGACATGTGGCCCGACGGCGGCGTCGCCGTCCGCACCGTCAACGACACCTCCCACCTCGCCGCTCTCTGAGCCGTTCACCGATCGGCCGGTCGGTCGCGCCGTTCGGCGCAGCCGGCCGGCCGTTCGGCGCAGCACCCTCCGAACGGGTCGCGTGACGGCCGTCACAAAGTCGTAGCCTCCGGCCGTTACATCGAGAGCCTCGACTCCCCGGAGGTGTGTCAGATGGCTGCACCCGAACCGGAGGCGCCCACTACGGCGCCGACCAGGGCGAAGGACCACAGCCCCTGGAACTGGTTGCTCTTCATTCCCATCGTGGTGCCGCTGGTCCCGGCCTTCTTCAACGGCGACTCACCCCGCGTCTTCGGGTTCCCCCGCTTCTACTGGCTGCAACTGGCGTTCATCCTGCTCGGCGTCGGCACCACGACGCTGGTGTACCAGATGACCAAGAAGCGTGGAGGCCGCTGATGTGGCGCGACCATCTCACCGAGATCATCGTCTTCTCCCTGCTGTTCCTCCTGGTCAGCGCGATGGGTTTCGTGGCCGCCCGCTGGCGGGCCCCGAAGGACATGGCGCACCTGGACGAGTGGGGCCTGGGCGGGCGCAGCTTCGGCGGCTGGATCACCTGGTTCCTGGTCGGAGGCGACCTCTACACGGCGTACACCTTCGTGGCGGTGCCGGCCCTGATGTTCGGGGCGGGCGCGGCCGGGTTCTTCGCCGTGCCGTACACCATCGTGATCTATCCGTTGGTCTTCCTGGTGCTGGTCCGGCTCTGGTCGGTGTCGCACCGGCACGGGTTCGTCACGCCTGCCGACTTCGTCCGTAAGCGCTTCGACTCGCCGGTGCTGGCCCTGCTGATCGCGATCACCGGCATCGTGGCCACCATGCCGTACATCGCGTTGCAGCTGGTCGGCATCGAGGCGGTGCTCAAGACGATGGGGGTCACCGGCGACAACGCGCTGGCCCGGCACCTGCCGATCATCATCGCGTTCGCCATCCTGGCCGCGTACACGTACCAGTCCGGGCTGCGCGCGCCGGCGCTGATCGCGTTCGTCAAGGACAGCCTGATCTACATCGTCATCCTGGTGGCGGTCATCTACCTGCCGTACAAGCTGGGCGGTTGGGGTGACATCTTCGCCGCGGCGGACGCGAAGTTCGACGCCTCGCCCAACCCGAACGACGGCATCCTGCTCAACGGCAACAACCAACTCCAGTACGTGACGTTGGCGTTCGGTTCGGCGTTGGCGCTCTTTCTCTACCCGCACAGCATCACCGGTGTGCTGGCCAGCCGGAACCGCGACGTGATCAAGCGGAACATGTCGGCGCTGCCCGCCTACAGCCTGCTGCTCGGGTTGATCGCCCTGCTCGGCTACATGGCCATCGCGGCCGGCGTGAAGCCGTTGCCCGGGGCCAAGGAGGGCACTGTCGACAGCAACACCGTCGTGCCGTTGCTGTTCGACCAGCAGTTCCCGGACTGGTTCGCCGGTGTCGCGTACGCGGCGATCGGCATCGGCGCGCTGGTGCCGGCGGCGATCATGTCGATCGCGGCGGCGAACCTGTTCACCCGCAACATCTACAAGGAGTACCTGAAGCGGGACGCCTCACCGGCCCAGGAGGCCAACGTCTCGAAGATCACCTCGCTGGTGGTGAAGGTTGGCGCGGTGGCCTGCATCGTCTTCCTCGACCCGCAGTTCTCCATCGACCTCCAGCTGATCGGTGGCGTGATCATCCTTCAGACGCTGCCGGCGGTGGCGTTGGGCCTCTACACCCGCTGGTTCCACCGCGCCGGCCTGATCGCCGGCTGGGCGGTCGGCATGGGGTTGGGCATGTGGATGCTCTACCAGGTGGCCAGCCCGACCCGGAAGCACTTCGGTGGCTCGGCGTTCCCGCTGTCCGAGTTCGGGTTCGACACCACCAAGACGATCTACGTCGGCATCGTGGCGGTGGCGGTCAACCTGGCCGTCGCTGCGCTGGTGACGCTGGCGCTGCGGGCCGCGAAGGCGGACGAAGGAGTCGACGGCACCGAGCCGGACGACTACTTCGCCGACGAGGGCGACCCCCGAGTCACCCCCGGCACCGACCGCGACGCCGACTCGGCCCGCGAACCAGTCGCCTGACCGCTGGTACGCCCGGGTGCCGACGTCGGTCGGTGCCCGGGCGTATCTGTGTCCAGGCCGTCGTCTGGGGCCCGTCGTCGGCCTGGGGTGGTCGTCGTCAGCGGGATCGTTGTCGCGGGGGTCGTTGTTGCGGGGCGGTGAGGTGGTTTCAGACGCTGTCGAGCTGATGTCGCAAACGAATCGGGCGCCTGCCGAGGGCAGCGAGGGCAGCAGGGTCAGCGAGGGCTGCCGGGCGGGGCCGGCGGCCTGGCGGGCGCGGCGGGCTGCCGCGTCGGGCCAGGCCGGCGACCTGGAGCGCTCTGGCTGCCAAGATCGTGCTCGATCCTTGTTGTAGTGGTGTAGGGCCGCGCGGGAGGCCACTACAACCAGGATTTTGCGCGATCTTGGCAGTCAAAGGAGCTCTCGCGTCGGTCCACCAGGGCGGCCCCTACGGCTGCTGGCGGCCGATTCCCTGTAGGGCGAGGGTCAGCAGTTGTTCCGCCTTTTCCGCGCCCATTGGTTGCGCCGCCAGTGAGATGCCGTTGGCGAGGATCATCAGGTCGCCCATGGTGATGTCGGGCCGTACCGAACCCTCGTCGACGGCTCGACGCAGCAGAGGTGCACCGGCGGCGACGAGCGTCGCACCGCAGGCGTCGCTCTCCTCGGCGGGCTCGTTCAGGAGCGAGTCCGCGAGGCCGCGGGTCGTCGTGGCGTAGGCGGTGACCTCGTGCAGCCAGGTCGTCAGCGCGTCGAGGGCGTCCGGCGCGGCGTGCAGGTCTCCGGCGCGCGCCGCCAGGTTGCGGACACAGCCCCGGAAGATCGCCTGGAGCAGCGACCACCGGGTGGGGAAGTGCCGGTGCAGGGTCGCCGATCCCACCCCGGCGGAGCGGGCGATCTCCTCCAGCGAGGCGTACGCGCCGTCGCGGGCGATCGCCTCGGAGGCCGCCGTGACGATGAGGTCGTAGTTGCGCTGCGCGTCCGCTCTCATGGCCCGCCTTGCGAAAGTGGGGTGGTCCCCCATATCGTAGCCGACGAGAAGTGGGGGGCCACCCCACTTGTTCTCTCGGGAGGCATCATGGCTGTTCTCGTCATCGGCGCGACGGGCAAGCAGGGCGGGGCCACGGCCCGAGCGCTGCTCGACCGGGGCGTCCCGGTCCGCGCCCTGGTCCGCGATCCCGGCACCGACAGCGCCCAGGCTCTGCGGGATCGGGGCGCCGAACTGGTCACCGGCGACCTGGACGACGCGGAGTCGCTGCTCGCCGCGGCGGACGGGATGGACGGCCTCTTCTCCATCCCGTACCCCGACGTGACGGACCTGCAGGGCGACGCCGAGGTGACCCGCGGCCGCAACGTCGTCGAGGCGGCGCGCCGGGCCGGGGTGTCGCACGTCGTGCACAGCAGCGTCTCGGGTGCCGGCGACTTCCACCGCAACCAGCCCGGATGGGCCGAGGGTCGGTGGGACAGGCACTACTGGGAGAGCAAGGCAGCCATCGACGAGATGGTGCGCTCCGGCGGGTTCGCGCATTGGACCGTACTGAAGCCCTCGACCTTCATGGAGAACCTCATCGGCTGGTCCTACCTCTTCGGCGACTGGTCCAGCGGCACCATCATCACCGGTTTCGCCGCGGACACGCGACTCCCGTGGATCGCCGTCGACGACATCGGCGAAGCCGCGGCGATCGCGTTCACGAACCCGGGGAAGCTCGACGGCCAGGACGTCGAACTCGCCGGCGACCTGCTCACCATGACCGAGGTCGCGGCCATCCTCAGTGAGGTCACCGGCCGGGCGATCACCGCTCCGGTGCTCACCCCGCAGGAGGCCGTCGAGCGCGGCCTGCTGCCCGCCATGGTCAACGCCGTCGAGCGGATCAACGAGATCGGCAGCCCCGCCCGTCCGGAGATGACCCGCGCCCTGGGCCTGCCCACCACCGACTTCCGCACCTGGGCGCGGCGGACGTTCTCCTGAAACCCGGCCGGGCGGGCTCGGCGGGTGCACCGCAAGATCGTGCTCGATCATTGTTGTAGTGGTGTTGGGTCGTGCGGCAGGCCACTACAACCAGGATCTTGCGCGATCTTGTGGGTAGGTGGCGCGGTGAGTCGGACCACGACACCGCCGCGCGCGGTCAGCGGCGGCGGTTGCGGTTCACCAGGGCCTGGTTGAGGCGGCCCAGGAGGGCGGCCAGCGTTGCCCGGTCGTCGTCGCTCCAGTCGGCCAGCATGTCGCCGTAGAGCCGGGTCCGTGCGGACCGCACCGCCGCCATCCGTTGCAGGCCGGCGGTGGTGGCGGAGATGACGGTGCCGCGGCCGTCGGACGGGTCCGGGGTACGCGTGATCAGGCCGTCCCGCTGGAGCGCGGACACCTGCCGGGTCACTGTCGAGCCGTCCAGGTTGAGTTGGGCGGCGAGCGCGGAGACGTTCTGCGGGCCGGAGTTGTCCAGGTGCCGCAGGATCACGTACGCCGCCCGGTCGAGCACCCGGTGCTCGGCGGTGCCGGTGGCCCGCCGGGTCGCCTCGCCGAAGCGCATCAGCAGGGCCACCTCGGTCTCGATGCGGCCCAGGGTGATCTCGTCGTCGTCGCTCATAGCTGTATGATACAGAATAAGTACCTGTACGATACAGCTAATTGAGGAGTCGGAGTGGATCGGCGTTCCGAACCGAACCGCAGTGCCATCTACGCCACCACACTGGTGGCCTTCCTCGCCATCGCCGGCATCGCCGTCGTCGACCCGATCCTGCCCGCCATCGGCGAGGAGATCGGCGTCAGCGCCTGGCAGGTCGAGTTGCTGTTCACCGCGTACATCGCGGTCATGGCCGTCGGCATGATCCCGGCGACGCTGGCCAGCGGCCGGTTCGGCTTCAAGCCGGTGCTCATCACCGGCGTCTCGGTGGTCGGCGTCGCCGCGATCCTCGCCTCGTTCAGCGACACCATCGTGCAGCTCTCCGTGCTACGCGGCGTCTGGGGGCTGGGCAACGCGATGTTCTTCGCCACCGCCATGGTGGTGCTGGTCAACCTGGCCATCGATCGGGAATGGGTGGTCGGCCTCTTCGAAACCGCCCTCGGTCTCGGCTTCGCCGTCGGCCCGCTGATCGGCGGCCTGCTCGGCGAGGTCAGCTGGCGGCTGCCGTTCTTCGTCTGCGGCGTCTTCATGGTCCTCGCCCTCGGCGTGGCCTCCCGCAAACTCCGGGAACCCGCCAACCGCCAGCCTCCGGTACGCGTCGGCCAGATCTTCGCCACGTTCCGCCGGCCGGCGTTCATCGCCCTCTGCGCGGTGACCGCCGCGTACAACTTCGTGTTCTTCGTGGTCCTCGGCTACACGCCGCTCTTCCTCAAGCTGGACATCATCCCGCTGGGGCTGGCGTTCACCGGCTGGGGTCTCGGCCTGGCCACCGGCATCCTGGTGATCGGCCACCGGCTGGCCCACCGCATCGGCGCCGTACAGACCGTCGGCGTGGCCATCGCCGGGCTGCTGGTCTGCATGGTCCTCTTCGCCACCTCCACCAGCACCGCCGAGTCGCTCGTCGTGCTCGTGCTTGCCGGACTCTGCATGGGGATGGCCAACGCCAACCTCACCGACCTGGCCCTCGGCCTCGGCTCCAGCGACCGCCGGGTCGCCACCGGCGCGTTCAACCTGGTCCGCTGGGGCGCCGCCGCGCCGGCGCCGATCATCTCCGGCAAGCTCGCCGAACACTCGCTGGCCCTGCCGTTCTGGGTGGGCTTCGGGGTGCTCGCCGTCGGTGTCCTCGTCTACCTGGCCTTCGCGCACGTGATGGCCGCCGGCTACGGCGAGCGGGTCCTCTGGTCCCGCTGGAACCGCAGCGCCGCAAGCGCAGAGAACACCACCGAAGAGCCGGTAGGCGAGGCGTACTAACTCTTCTTCAAGATCCGCGCACTTTCGGGGAAACTGCTGCCTCCGCACGCGCTGAGGCAGCACTTTCCCGGATGTTGCGCGGATCGTGGCGTTGACGCCGCTCAGGTCAGGGCGCGGTAGAGCAGGTAGAGGCCGATCGTCGTACCGAACACCACGATCACCGACTTGAGCAGCACGGGCGGTAGCCGACGGACGAGCCGCGCGCCCGCGTACCCCCCAATCAGGGTGGCCGGCGCGACCACCGCGACGGCCGCCCAGTTCACCGGGCCGAACAGGGCGAACACCACGAGCGTCGTCAACCCCACCACCGCGGAGAGCAGATTCTTGATCGCGCTCACCCGCGCCAGGGTCGCGTCCAGCACCAGGGCCAGCCCGGCGACCAGCATCACCCCGAGGGCGGCACCGAAGTACCCGCCGTACACCGCGCCGACCGCGACCATCGTCTGCACCGCGACCGTCCGCTGGCGTGGCGACAGGTCCCGGGGGTGACCGACCAGCCGGCGCAGCGGGTCCTGGAAGGCCAGGACCGCTGTCGCGCCGAGGACCAGAAAGGGTACGACCAGCTCGAACGCGCGGGCCGGCGTGGCCAGCAGCAGCAACGCCCCGAGGATCGTGCCGACAATGGTCGTGGGCACCAGCGTGGCGAGGGCGCGGGGGCGCGGCAGGTCCTGCCGGCTGCCCGCAACGCTGGCCACGTACCCGGGGAACACGGCGACCGAGTTGCTGACGTTCGCCGGCACCGGGGGCAACCCGACCGCGATCATCGCCGGGAAGGTGATCAGCGAGCCACCACCGGCCACCGCGTTGACAGTGCCAGCGGCGAGACCGGCGGCGAGCAGCAGCGCGGCGTGGGAGAGATCCATAGCCCCACGAGGCTAGCTGTCGCCTTCCGAGGCAGCTCCGCCGGACCGCCCGTGAGCTGCGCGATCTTGGTCTGGCGGGGCGGCAATACCGGCAGCACGCTCGTCGTTAGGATGGGAGAGCGACGGACGAGTCGACCGGGCGGTCGCGTCGGCGGGCTCCGGCCCGCCGCCGAGGAACGTCCGGACTCCACAGGGCAGGGTGGTTGTTAACGGCAACCCGGGGCGACCCGCGGGACAGTGCCACAGAAAACAGACCGCCGACCCCAACGGGGACGGTAAGGGTGAAACGGTGGGGTAAGAGCCCACCAGCACCCCGGGTGACCGGGGTGGCTCGGTAAACCCCACCCGGAGCAAGGCCAAGCAAGGGCCGTCACCGCAAGATGACGACCCGGCGCAGACGCTTGAGGGCTGCCCGCCCGATGTCTGCGGGTAGGCCGCTAGAGCCTGCCGGCAACGGCAGGCCGAGATGGATGGCCGCCGCCGGCGCAAACCCTTTGGGGTGCGCGTCGCGCACAGAATCCGGCGTACAGGTCGACTCGTCCGTCGCCCGCCAACTCAGAGTCGTGATCACGGGTTGGGCTCGGCTCTACTTGCGTGCTGCTGCCTGGCTCCGTCGCCCGGTCGTGGGCGACACCTCATCGTGTGAGTGCTGTCAGCATTTCCCGCAGCCAGGCGATCTCGGTGCGGCTGGTGGCGGTGGCGATGCGGAACAGTCCCTGGCGGAACGGGTTGTCGGGGAAGTCGGCGGCGCGCAGCGGTCGGTCGCCGTCCCAGAAGAAGCTCGCCGGCTGGGTGAGGAAGTCGAGCCGGCGATGCAGCACGGCCCCCTGGGCTGCCGGGTCGTCGAGATGGTGCAGGAACGCCAGCAGCGTGAACCAGCGGTTCTCGTCGGTGATGAACAGCTCGTCGGGTGTGCGGAGCTGGCGCCGCAACTCCGCGTGCCCGGCGGCGCTCAGGGTCAGCACGTGCCGTGGTGCCGCCGTCTGGCCAGCCTGTATGTCGCGACGCAGCAGGTCCGCGCGCTCCATGCGCTTGATCGTCGGGTACAGCGTCCCGTCGGCGATCGGCCTGACGTGGCCGGTGAGTGCCGCCACGCGTCTGCGCAGCTCGTACCCGTGCAGCGGGGCGTCGGCCAGGAAGCCCAGTATCGCGAACTCCAACACCGTGTTAACTTACCTCGGCAACGTGATACCTCGACGGCGAGGTATTGGCTGTCAGGAGGTACGTGATGCGCGGCGCCCAGGTGCGACCAGATGGCACGACGATCCGCTGGGTGGAACTCCCCGGCATCGAACCCACTCGGGTCTACCTGCACGGGCTCGGTGCCACCTCGCCCGCGTACTACGCGACGGTGGCGACCAACCCCGCCCTTGCCGGACGACGCAGCCTGCTGATGGATCTGCTCGGGCACGGCATCAGTGACCGCCCGGCCGACGCGTCGTACACGCTGGAGGAGCATGCCGATCTCCTGGCTGTCGCACTGACAGCAGCCGGGGTTGGTGCCGCAGAGGTGATCGCACACAGCATGGGCGGTGCCGTCGCCATCGTCCTGGCCGCCCGCCATCCGCACCTTGTTTCCGCGCTGGTCCTTGTCGACGCCACCCTCGACCCGCAGCCTCCGGGCGTCGGCATCCGCGCCCGCTATACCGAGGAGCAGTTCGTGTACGGCGACGGCCGAGCTGAGACGCTTACCCGAGTCGGTGCGGCCTGGGCGGCGACGATGCGGCTCACTGGTCCGGAGGCGCTCTATCGCACTGCGGCGCATCTCGGCCGGGGCACTACCCCCACCATGCGTGAGCTGCTACTCGAACTGCCCATGCCGCGCACATACCTCCACCCGGCCAACAACGAGCCGACCGGTGCGCGGGCACTGACCGATGCCGGCGTGCGGGTGGTCGCCGTACCAGACGCCGGACACAACATCATGCTGGACAATCCAGCCGGCTTCGTCGCGGCCACAGCCGCGGCACTACGGGCGTAAGGCGTCGCGCCCGCCTGACGTCGGGGGCGAGCGCTTCCACGCGTCTGGCGTCGGTTATCGCCGCTCGACGGGATGGGCGACGAACGTGGCCCAGGCAGCGGGAGCGAAGGTCAATGCCGGTCCGGTGACGTCCTTCGAGTCGCGTACAGCCACAACACCGGGCAGGTTGCTTGCCACCTCGACGCAGTTCCCGCCGCTCGCGCCGCTGCGGGTGGACTTGCGCCACCGGGCGTTACTGAGGTCCATGATGGCTCTCAACTTCCTTCAGCAGGTCGGTGGAATGCCGAAGCGGTAGCGCGGTGATCTGGGACGTGGTCGTTTGCGGCACTCTGGTCCGGCGCAAAGCCCTTCGTGCGCCTGGCCAGTGGTTACGGCCGCACAGCGACCTGAGTGACGAACGCCCGCCAGGCTGCCGGGCCGAAGGTCAGGGCCGGGCCGGCAGGATCCTTGCTGTCCCGGACGCCGACGACGCCGGGCAGGTTGTCGGCGACTTCGACGCAGTTGCCTCCGGACGAGCCGCTGCGTCGGGACTTGCGCCAGATGGCGTTAGTGAGGTCCATGATGGCTGTGCACTTCCTTTATCAGCTCGTTGGACTGTCGGCGCGGGAGTGCCTCGTTCCTCACGTTCTCCCACCTCGTCTGAAGAGTATGTAGCCCATCTTCGTTGTCGACCACGATCCCGCCCAGCTGATTTTCGAGGTGGCCGACCCAAACTCCGTCGCCGGCCCGTGCCA
>NZ_JBSFBM010000258.1:0-9817 GCF_053592955.1 Micromonospora sp. NPDC002411
AGAAGAAAGGACGATCAAGAACTTGCCGTGAGCAACTTGTCGCTAAGAGTTGCCGCGCTGACGACGCGCTTGCCAATCATTGTCAGGACCATGACGAGAGCCGGGCAGGGATGCCCATCGATCCCGGGCGGTGCTGTGGCCGAGGACGACGATGCGACGTCAAACAGGGGGGATCCGGCCGACGAGCCGTTCCCGCTACTGATCGCGGTGACGTCGTCGCCGGCCGAGCGCATCCGGCTCGCGGAGCGACTCGACGGCATCGCACCGCTACTGCTCGTGGCCGATCTCGACGAGCTACGCCGACTGATCGCCGCCCCCCAGCAGATGGCCGCGGCGGCATCCGAGCCGGCCAGCGCTCTGGTGATCGACTCGGCCCGGTCGAGCGCCCGTTGCGGAGAACGTGAAGTCGACCTCACCCGACTGGAACACGACCTGCTGACCTGCCTGATCACCGAGCCGGTCCGGGTCTGGAGCTACGCGGAGTTGCACCGGTCGGTCTGGGGCGACGAGGGGCGCGAACGTAAGGCGGACGTGCAGTCGTTGGTGAAGCGGCTACGCCGCAAGCTGCACGACCTCGGCACCCTGGCCACCATCGACGTCGTTCGAGGTGTCGGCCTGCGGCTGACCGATCACCAGCAGGCCCGGGTCGAACGCGCCTGACGCGCCGACGCATGAACTGATCAAGCGGCGGGTACGACCTGAAGATCAGCAGCGACACAGGCGACGAAGACGCTGGTAAGGAGACTCAGAATGGCATTCCCCGACCTCTCGAACGTGTCCATCGGCCTCACGTCGGCCGCACACGTCGGGATCGCGGTGAGTGACCTCGACCGCTCGGTAGCGTTCTATCAGGCCCTGCTCGGCAAGGAACCGGTCGTCCGGGACGAGACCATGCACGGAGCCGGTTTCGCGCAGTCGCAGGGGCTGCCGACGACGAAGCTGCGGTACGCCACCTTCAACCTCGACAACCTGGGGATCGACCTGATCCAGTTCCAGGACCCGGTCGGCGAGGTCGCCCAGGTGGCCGCGAACCGGCCCGGCTCGATGCACCTCTGCTTCCACGTGGACGACGTGCGCTCGGTCGTCGACCGGATGCGCGCCGCCGGGATCGAGTTCCTCGGCGAGCCGTACACCTTCGCGGCCGGCGAGGTCAACCCGCCGGAGGCCCTCGGCACCGAGGTCGCGTACTTCAACGATCCGGACGGAACGAACCTCGAACTCATCGCGCCGAAGGGCGGTTTCGCCCGCAGCGAGTGAGCTCAGGCGGCATGGGGGCGGGCTCACGCCCCCATGCCGCCGCACCGAGCGGCGTCAGGTCAGATCAGCCCGGCCCGGGCCCACAGCAGACGCCCCGGCCCGGCCACCAGACCGACACCCGCCAGGTTGGCGTGCACCCGCGCCGCCGACCAGCGCAGGGTGGCACGCCAGTGCGGGTTGGCGCGGGCAGCGGCACGACCGACGGCCGGTGGAATGCCCACCGCCGCGTACACGTCGGGATGGACCAGCCGGCCGGCGATCGTGTAGGCGGCGCGACCGACCAACAGCCGGGCGTACGCCATGCCTGCCGGGCCGGTGGCCTCGACGGCGGCGGCCAGTTCCGCACGGGCGAACCGGACGTGTCGGGCCTCCTCCACCACGTGGATGCGGGAGACCATCCGGATGAGAGGCTGGAGCGACTCGTCCGCCATGATCTCGCGCTGGAACGCGTCGAGGATTTCCTCCGCGATGAGGATCGCCGCGTACATCCGGGGCCCACTGGCGGTGGCCTTGAGGAACCGCCCGAGGTGATGGTCCACGGTGCTCGCGCGGTAGACCGGACAGCCCATCGCCTCGATCAGCCGGCCGAACATGATGGAGTGCCGGCACTCGTCGGCGACCTCGGTCAACGCGTACTGCGCCTGTCGACTGGTCGGGTCGGCGCGGTAGTACTCCCGGATCAGCATCTGCATGAGGATCGTCTCGAACCACAGCCCGGCGCTGGCCGCGCTGGCCACCTCGTGCTTGGTGAGCTCGACGCGCTGCTCCTCACTGAGCTGCCCCCACAGTGGCGTGCCATAGAGGCTGCTGCGCTGCGGCGGAAGCCAGTAGGCACCGGGGGTGTGCGGGGCGTCCCAGTCGATCTCGACGGTGGGGTCGTAGCTGGTCCGCAGTGAGGACGTGAGCAGTCGCTCGGCGACCGCCGCACGCCCGGTTTCCGCCGCCTCCATGGCTCCTCCATATTGACGTGACGACCGGTAACTGTTACGAGTAGTAGCATGCAATCGCCGTTCACCGATGTCAATGCGTCCGACCCGCCGACCACGCCCCCCGACGGCGTAACGAAGGCGAAGGGCAACGGCCGTCGAGACCGCTGGGCGGACCATCGTGAGCAACGAAGGCAGGAGTTGGTCGCGGCTGCCGTGCAGGCGCTGCTGCGGCACGGGCCGGAGGTCGACATGGAACAGGTGGCCGCCGCCGCCGGCGTCAGCAAGCCGGTTCTGTACCGCTACTTCGCCGACAAGTCGCAGCTCTGGGTCGCGGTCAGCGAAGTGGTGGCGGCCCGGATGGTCGACACGATCGCGCCCGCCGTCGAGCAGGTCCGCGAGGAACGTGACCTGGTCGAGGCGACCATCGACGCCTACCTGGGCGTGATCGAGTCGGAGCCGAGGCTCTACCGGTTCCTGATGCACCAGTCCGGCGACCCCGGCATCCACCAGGTGATCGCCGGCACCAGCCGGCAGGTGGCCGCCGGGCTCGCCCGGGTGATCGGCGACCGGCTACGTACGCTGGGCCTGGACGCCGGTCCCGCTGAGCCCTGGGCGTACGGCCTGGTGGGTTTCGTGCAGGCGGTCGGCGACTGGTGGACCACGCACGGCCAGCCCATCAGCCGGGCGGCCCTCACCGACTACCTGACCGCTCTGCTGTGGAGCGGCATCGAGGGGGTACGGGCCAGCGCCGACCTGCCGCACGAGCTCACCCGCGCCCACGAGCGGATCGTGCCGTGAGTTACCACGGCCCGGCGGGCGTCGAGGGCACCTCGGTCCGGGTGCACCTCAGCGGGCGGTGGGAGCCGGTCGACGGCCGCTTCCACTGGGGCGGGCGGATCGAGCCCGAGCCCCGGGTGGCCCACCTGCTGCGCTCCGGGCGACGCGACGTCGAGGTGCGCATCGCCGACCGCGTCCGGGCCGCACGACTGGCCGAGATCGATCCGTGGGGCGGCGTACGAATCACCGGCGTGGGCGATCCGCCCTGGCCGCCCGCCGCCGAGTCGACTGCCGCCGAGTCGACTGCCGCGCCCGAGCTCACGGAGGAGTGAATGGAGACAGACGTTGCCATCATCGGCGCCGGCTTCGGTGGCCTGGGTGCCGCCATCCGCCTCCAGCGGACCGGCTTCACCGACTTTCTCGTCTTCGACCGGGGCGACGAGGTCGGCGGCACCTGGCGGGACAACACCTACCCCGGCTGCGCCTGCGACGTCCCGTCGCACCTCTACTCGTTCTCGTTCGCGCCCAACCCCCGCTGGTCGAACACCTTCTCCAGCCAGCCGGAGATCTGGGACTACCTGCGCGGCTGCGTCGACCGCTTCGGCATCCGCCCGAAGCTGCGGCTGCGTCACGAGGTGCATGAGGCGCGCTGGGACGACCACCGGCAACGCTGGCTGCTGCGTACCTCCGGCGGCGACCACACCGCCCGCGTCCTGATCTGCGCGGCCGGCCCGCTCAGCGATCCCGCCATCCCCGAGCTGCCCGGGGTCGACGAGTTCGCGGGTACGGTCTTCCACTCCGCCCGTTGGCGGCACGACCACGATCTGACCGGCCGTCGTGTCGCGGTGATCGGCACCGGAGCCTCGGCGGTCCAACTCGTGCCGCAGATTCAGCCGCTGGTCGAGAAGCTGACGCTCTTCCAGCGCACCCCCGCCTGGATCATGCCGAGGCGGTCGCGTCGGATCAGCCGGGCCGAGCAGGCCGCGTTCCGTGCGGTGCCCGGCGCGCAGCGGGCCGTCCGGGCAGGGCTCTATCTGGTCCGCGAGGGCATGGGCCTGGGTTTCCTGCACCCGACGGTCAACCGCTTCGCCTCGCGGCTGTCCCTGCGGACGCTGCGACGTCAGGTCGCCGACCCGCACCTACGGGACAAGCTCACCCCGCGGTACGCGATGGGCTGCAAGCGGGTGCTCATCTCCAACGACTACTGGCCGTCGCTCGCCCAGCCGAACGTCGACGTGGTCACGGCCGGCATCGACCGGATCGTGCCGGACGGCCTGGTCACCGCCGACGGCGTTCACCACCCCGCGGACACCGTCATCTTCGGCACCGGCTTCCACGTCACCGACTCCCCTGTCGTGCGGCGCATCAAGGGCCGTGGCGGGCGCACCCTGGGCGAGGCGTGGACCCCGAGCATGCACGCGTACCGGGGCACCACCATCAACGGCTTCCCCAACCTGTTCTTCCTGCTCGGCCCGAACACCGGGCTGGGGCACACCTCAGTGGTGCTGATGATCGAGGCGCAGCTGCGTCTGGTGGTCGCGGCCCTGCGGCACATGCGGACCAGTGATATCCAGGCCATCGAGCCCACCGCGGAGGCGCAACGGCGCTGGACCGAACGCATCGATCAGAAGATGGCCGGCACCGTGTGGGAGTCCGGCTGTGAGAGCTGGTATCTCGACAGCACGGGCCGCAACACCACCATCTGGCCGGGCCTCGCCACCAGCTTCCGGGTGCGGCTGCGCCGGTTCCGCCCGGCCGACTACCAGGTGGCCACGGCCGGGACCACCCCGAACGAGACGGAACGGGAGCACGCCGATGCGGTATGACCTGGCGGGCAGGACGGTGCTCATCACCGGCGCGGCGCGCGGTATCGGGGCGCGGATGGCCGGCGAGGCCGTCGCTCGCGGCGCCCAGGTCGCCCTCGTGGGCCTGGAAGGTGAGCTGCTCAAGCAGCTCAGTGCCGACCTCGACGCGCACTGGTACGAGTGCGACGTCACCGACCAGGCGGCGCTGAACGCCGCAGTGGCATCCACTGTGGATCGCTTCGGCGGCATCGACGTGGTCGTGGCCAACGCGGGCATCGCGAACCTCGGCACCGTCGCCGTCGGACCGGTCGACGCGCTGGTCCGTACCGTCGAGGTGAATCTTTGCGGCGCGATCCGCACGGTCAGCGCGGCGCTGCCCCACGTCACCGCCGCCCGTGGCCACGTCCTGATCGTCTCGTCAGCCGCCGCCTTCACGGCGATGCCCGGCATGGCCGCCTACTGCGCGTCCAAGGCGGGCGTGGAGCAGTTCGCCAACGTGCTGCGCCTGGAGACCCGCCCGACCGGCGTCACCGTCGGCACCGCCCATCCGATCTGGATCGACACCGACCTGGTCCGCGACATCCGTGACGACCTGCCGTCCTTCCGCACCGCGCTGCGCCGGATGCCGTGGCCGCTGTCCACCGTCGTGCCCGTCGAGCAGTGCGTGGAGGCCCTGCTGCGCGGCATCGAACGCCGCAGACGCACTGTGTACGTGCCACGGTCGCTCGCCATGGTGCAGGCGCTGCGGCCGGTGGTGTTGAGCGGCCTCTCGGACGCGTTGATCACCCGGTTCGGCGGTCGGACCATGGTCGGCCAGATGGAGGACGAGGTCCGTCAGCTCGGGCGCTCCTTCGGCAGGACGTCGGTGGGAGAGCAGTCATGACGGTTCACTTCCGTCGGGCGGGCAGCGGTGAGCCGCTCCTGCTCATCCACGGCATCGGTCACCGCCACCAGGCATGGGAGCCGGTGTTCGACCGGCTCACCGCCCACCACGAGGTGACAGCGCTCGACCTACCCGGGTTCGGGAACTCGCCGGTGCCCGGCACCGGAATGCCCGCCGACATGGCCGCCACAGTGGCCGGGGTCCTGCCGGTCCTGACCGAGTGGGGGCTGGAGCGTCCGCACGTCGCCGGCTACAGCCTCGGTGGGGCGATCGCCCTGGAGCTCGCCGCCACCGGCGCGGTCGCCTCGGCCACCGCCTTCTCCCCCGCCGGCTTCTTCACCCCGGCGGAGCGCCGACGGGCCCTGGCCATCCTCCGGATGCTGCGGGCCAACTCGTACCTCCCCACCCCGATCATGCGGGTCGCGCTGCGGTCGGCGTACCTCCGGGCGCTGTGCTTCGCGCCGCTGATGGCCCGCCCGACGCTGCTGGACGTCGAGCGCGCGCTGGGAGACGCGCTCGCCCTGCGACGCGGGCTCGGCTTCAACGCCGTCGCCCGAGCCGCCCGCGACTACCGCTTCGACTGCCGTCGTCTCTCCGACGCGACGGTGCCCGTGACCATCGGCTGGGGGGACCGCGACCGGATCTTCGGCGTCCACCAGGCCGAGCGCGCCCGGGCGGGCCTGCCCGCGGCGAGGGTGGTGACGCTCCCCCGTTGCGGGCACGTGCCGATGAGCGACGACCCGGACCTGGTCGCCGCGCTCATCCTGGAGACCACCGGCGCCGTGCCCGGCACCGAACGACCGGATCCGTCGGTCTCCGTCTAGCGCCGCGGTCAGAGAGGTCAGGGGTGGGCCGACGTCTCCATACCTCCGTTTTGCGGTAATGACAGGCTGTGAACTCACTGACACGTAACGTGAGGATGCAGCCGGGCTACGGCTGCCGCAGGCGTGCACCGGGCCGCCACCGTGGCGGTGCCGCT
Source organism: Micromonospora sp. NPDC002411 (assembly GCF_053592955.1). Lineage (NCBI taxonomy): Bacteria > Bacillati > Actinomycetota > Actinomycetes > Micromonosporales > Micromonosporaceae > Micromonospora > Micromonospora sp. NPDC002411. The sequence continues at coordinate 6,631 of NZ_JBSFBM010000258.1, forward strand.
CGGTCAACGACCGGGACGGACAGCCCTGCACCGCCGCCGGCCTACTCAGCCGCAGGAGGTGTGGACGATGCCCATGCTGTCGGTCTTCAATCCCCGGCACACTGTCGCTCCCCCGGGATACAGCCGCTGGCTCATCCCGACCGCGGCCCTGGCCGTGCACGTGTGCATCGGTCAGGTCTACGCGACGAGTGTCTACAAGAACTCCCTCATCGCGCACTTCGACGTCAGTCAGACGGCGATCGGGGCGATCTTCAGTATCGCCATCGTGATGCTGGGTTCGTCCGCGGCGGTGGGTGGCCGTTGGGTGGAGCGGAACGGACCGCGCCGGGCGATGTTCGTCTCGGCGTGTTTCTGGGCCACGGGGTTCCTGGTCGGCGCGCTCGGCATCGCGACCCAACAGCTCTGGCTGCTCTACCTCGGTTACGGCGTCATCGGCGGCATCGGGCTCGGCATCGGCTACATCTCGCCCGTCTCCACACTGATCAAGTGGTTCCCGGACCGGCCCGGCCTCGCCACCGGGTTGGCCATCATGGGGTTCGGCGGCGGCGCTCTCGTCGCCGGCCCGCTCGCGCGCCAACTGCTCTCCCTCTACGACTCCGGCTACAACCCCAACAATCCTGCGGCGGTGGCCTCGGGACACGCCCTCGTGGCGCTCTTCGTCACGTTCGGCATCGGATACTTCGTGATCATGATGTTCGGCCCCTTCAACGTCCGGGTGCCGGCGCCGGACTGGCGGCCCGCCGGGTTCGACCCCGCGAGCGTCGCCTCCCGGCCTCTCGTGACGACGGCGAGCGTGTCGGCCTCGAATGCCGTGCGTACCCGGTCGTTCTGGTTGCTGTGGATCGTGCTGTTCTGCAACGTCACTGCGGGCATCGGCATCCTGGAGCAGGCAAGTCCGATGATCCAGGACTTCTTCCGGGACAACGGGACCGCCACCACGGTCTCGGTGACCGCGGCGGCCGGTTTCGTGGGGGTGCTGTCGCTGTTCAACATGGCGGGGCGGTTCGTCTGGTCGACGACGTCCGACCTCATCGGCCGTAAGCCCATCTACATGGTCTACCTCGGCGTCGGCATGGTGCTGTATCTGCTGCTCGCCGTCGCCGGCCACTCCGCGACCGCGGTCTTCGTGCTGATCGCCGCTGCGATCATCTCCTTCTACGGCGGTGGCTTCGCCACCATGCCCGCCTACCTGCGTGACCTGTTCGGCACCTTCCAGGTCGGGGCGATCCACGGCCGGATCCTGACCGCGTGGTCGGCCGCGGGTGTCGCCGGCCCGCTGATCATCAATGGGATCCTCGACACGCAGGGCAAGCCGGGCACCCTCACCGCGGCGGCGTACCGGCCCGCCCTGTTCACCATGGTCGGCATCCTCGCCATCGGGTTCATCGCGAACCTACTGGTCCGTTCCGTGCCCGAGCGGTTCCACGAACCGAACCGGGGGCCGACCTCGCCCGTGGCGAAGGCAACTGTCACCGAGCCGGTCGCTCTCGGGCGGGACAGCCAGCCGCCCGCGCCACCACGCGTCGGCAATCAGACCGGGCGGCTCTGGTTGTCCTGGTTGCTGGTCGCGGTGCTCCTCGGGTACGGCATCATCCAGACCGCGATCACCGCCGCGAAGCTGTTCACCGGCTGACGCGTGGCGGCCAGACCTCTTGCATCACAACGGAAGGCGCCCCCTTGAAGGGGTGCCTTCCGTTTCGTAGATCCGCTCAGAGCCGGGTCGCCGACCGCTTCTCGTCGAGCCGCTCCCGCTGTGGCACGACCGTGTACTTCGGATCGCGTGCCGACACCCGGCCCGCCTCGAAGACGCCGAACCGGGTGGCGATCGACGAGGCGACGAGAGCGGCGCCGGAGATCGCCGACAGGACCCGGCTGCGTCGGCTGAACAGCGCGGCGACGGTGCCCACGCCGAGTAGCACGTCACCCGCACGGACCAGACGACCGCTGCGACCCTGCCGGTAGGGCTCACCGGTCAGGCCCAACCGCTCCATTCGGCGGCCGCCGAGGTACTTGATGGTCGCCGCGACGACGGCGAGTCGCCGCAGCGGAGCGGTCTGGGCGGCGGGTGCCGCGATGAGGCCGACCCCGGTGGCGGCGGCGAGCGCGCTGCCACCGAAGACGAACGGCAGATAGGGGTACGCCTCGTGCCAGGCAGGTACGGCGGTGTCGGCGAGCAGCACCCCGGTGTACGTCGCGAGGGCCGGCGCGGTGGCCGCGGCGGCCAGGCCGGCGACGTTGCCGACGGGCGGTGCGATCCGACGGGCGAGGCCGAGCACACCGTGCTGCGGGAGCAGCGGCGCGAGCTCGGCGACCGCGGCCACACCGGCCAGCGGCCCGAACGCGGCGAGGATCCAGGTGCCGACCGACATCGGCGAGGTTACCTTGACCACCCGGAGCATGTGATGGAACCGGGCCGGCCGGCCGAGGTCGTGGACCAACAGGTACGTGCTGGCGGCGATACCACCGAGGGCCGTCCACCGGCCCACGGTGCATAACCCCGGTCGTCCGGTCAGTTGGGCGCCCGCGCCGATCAGCGCGCCTCCGGCGGCGAGGCCTCCGGTGAACAGGTAGCCGGCGATGTCGTACTTCCACACCGGCGGCTTCAACACCGGCCTCCCGTAGTAGGAGGCGAAGTCGGCCGGCGGCACCGTGAGCTGCTCACCGCCGCGGGTCATGATTGCCTGCCCAGGAATGCGACAACAGTGGCGGCGGTCATCGCCAGGGCGGCCAGACCGGCGCGTTTCCACATGGCCGGCAGGTCCCGGGTGGTCACGATCGGGTCCGGTGGCAGCCCGTACACCTCCGGCTCGTCGAGCAGCAGGAAGAACGCCCCGTCACCACCGACACCGTCGTTCGGGTCCTCCCCATACAACCGCGCCTCGGAAACCCCCCGCCCCCGCAACGTCGCCACCCGCGTGGCGGCCCGCTCCCGCAACTCGTCGAGGGGCCCGTACTGGATCGACTCGGTCGGACACGCCTGCGCACACGCCGGGGTCATGCCCGCGCCCAACCGGTCGTAGCACAACGTGCACTTCCACGCCCGACCATCGTCCTTACGCTGATCGATCACCCCGTACGGACACGCCGAGATGCAGTAACCGCACCCGTTGCAGATGTCCTCCTGCACCACCACCGTCCCGAACTCCGTCCGGAACAACGACCCCGTCGGACACACATCCAGACACGC
>NZ_JBSFBM010000259.1:0-9720 GCF_053592955.1 Micromonospora sp. NPDC002411
GAGTTCCTTGAACGCCCGGTCCGGCTCGACGGCGGTGCTGTCCGGGTGGCCGAGCACCGAGGCGATGGGGCCAGCCCACCGCCCATGCCGTTCTGGTCCCGGTTGTTGAGCACCAGCACCACCAGGCGAGGGTCCCGCCACTGCTGCCAGTGGTGGGAGACGGTGATCAGCTCGGCGAGCCCGTTGAGCTGCATCGCCCCGTCGCCGACCAGCGCGACCACCGGTTGGTCGGGGGCGGCGAGCTTGGCGGCCACCGCGTACGGCAGGGCGCAGCCCATCGAGCCGAGCGTGCCGCACAGTTGGGCGTTCACCCCCGGCGGCAGGGTGAGGTGCCGGGCGTACCAGTAGAGGACCGAGCCGACGTCGACCGCGACGGCGCCGGTGCCCGGCAGCCGGGCGGACAACTCCTGGAGGACGAGTTGCGGGTTGACCGGGTCGGCGGGCGCGGCGACCCGGTCGGCGGCGACGTCACGCCACCGGTCCACCGAGGCCTCCACGGTGGCGCGCCACCGCTGCTCGGGTTGGCCGCGCAGACGGGTCAGCAGCGCCCGCAGGGTTTCGGCGGCGTCACCGACGAGCGGGACGTCGGCCGGGTAGCGGGCGCCGATCCGGCGACCGTCGATGTCGATCTGCACCGTGCGGGCCTGTTCCGGCATCGGGAAGTAGTCGGTCCACGGGTCGTTGGTGCCGACCATCAGCAGCGTGTCGCAGCCGCCCATCAGTTCGGCCGCGGCCGGGGTGCCGACCTCGCCGAGGACACCGGTGTGGAACGGTAGCCGCTCGTCGAGCACCGGCTTGCCCAGCAGTGAGGTGGCCACGCCGGCACCGAGCCGGTCGGCCACCTCGATGATCTCGGGGGCCGCGTCGCGGCCGCCCTGGCCGACCAGGATCGCGACGCGCTGGCCGCCGCTGAGCAGTTGGGCGGCGGCGTCGAGGTCCACGTCGTGCGGCAGCACCCGGGCCAGCGGCTCACCCGGGGTCGCCGAGACCACCCCGACGGCGGACGGCTGCAGGTCGGGCACCACGGCCTCCTGCAACTGCCGGGGCAGCACCACGCAGGTCGGGCTGCGGGTCGCCGCCGCCGTACGGAACGCCTGGTCCAGCAGTGCCGCAACGTCCTCGGGGCTGCGGCCGTACCGGACGAACTGGTTGCACACGTCCCCGAAGAGCCGGCTCAACCCGATCTCCTGGTGCGCGCCGCCGAGTGGCCCGGAGATGTCCTCCCCGACGATCGCGACCACCGGTTTGCTGTCCAGCTTGGCGTCGTAGAGGCCGTTGAGCAGTTGGACGGCGCTGGGCCCCTGGGTGGCGAGGCAGACCCCGATGCCGCCGGTGAACTTGGCGTGCCCGGTGGCCATGAACGAGGCGGTCTCCTCGTGTCGCGCCGGGATGAACGCCGGTTCGCCTCCGGTGCTCTCCAACGCCTCGACCAACGGGGCGATCGCCGCCCCCGGGTAGCCGAAGGCACGGGGTACCCGCCAGGCCAGGAGCCGTTCCACCACCAGGTCCGCGACGAGGCGCTCAGCCATTGCCGCGCCCCGGTGTGCTGGGGTCGACGTAGCGCAGCACCGCGCCGACGCCGTCGGTCAGCTCGGGCGCCTCGTCCGGTCCGAGCACGGTCAGCGCGGCGTCGGTGCCGACGAGCGCCCGGACCAGCGCCGCGTCGGCGCGTACCCGTTGCGGGTCGTCCACCGACATGGCGGCGAGCTGCCCCGGGTCGACGGCGATCTCGGTGGGCTCCGCGCCGATCCACAGCTCACCGTTGGCCGACGGGTCGTCCACGATGATCATCGTGTCCACCTGGTTGCGTTGCAGGGCCGAGACGACCGCGTCGAGACCGCCGCCGACGTCCTCCTGCACACCGAACTTGTCCAGCGCGGCGGCGATCCGCTGGTCGGCGACCTCCGCGATGGTCTGCACGGTGAGGTCGTCGAGCATCGTCTGGTCGGCGCCGCCGGCCCGGGATCCGGCGTCGGTACGGACCACGAGGTCCTGCCACCGCTCTGGCATCTGCGCGGCGATCATTCCGGTGGCGCGGACGTCACCGGCGACGACCACGACGTCGGCGCCGACCCTGTCGGCCAGGTCCACTGTCGCGGCGGTGACGTCGCCGGCGTTCTGGTGCCAGGCCTCCATGGCCGCCCGCTGATACCGCGACTGGGACCAGCCACCCGGCTTCGTCCGCCGCAGCGGGAACTCGTCCCGACCGGCGACGTGCGCCCGCCGGGGAACCCCTCCGGCGCTGACCGCCATGGCATCGGCGCCCATCCGGTCGGCGATCACCCGCACCCAGGCCACCTGTTCGCCGCGCTGGGCGAGCAGCGGCATGACGTGTGGCAGCGGCGCGAAACTGGCCAGGTCGCGCCGTGGCGGCGCGGACAGGTACTCGGAGAGCACCACCCGGCCGTGACTGGCGAAGACCGCGAGGCCGTAGTCCCCGACCATCGGGTCGTGCCCACGGATCACCCGGTCCAGCGCGGCGATGCTCGCCTCGTCGGCCCCCTGGTCGGCGAGTTGACCCTGCAAGGCGCGCCAGCGCAGGTCCAACGCGGGATGGGCGTCCTCCGTGTCCGCGGAGGCGTCCAGGTACACCGAGCACCACGGCCCGGGACGGTCGTAGAGCGGGCGCAGGAAGGACAGCTGCATGCTCGACCCCTTTCCAGCTCGGCCCCCCGCTTACCCCTGTCGCCCGGGATGTCACCTCGCTGCCGTGAGCCCGTGACCAGGTTTCATTCACGTCGTTCAACCGAGGACGTCGATACGATCTGTGAACACAAGCGGACTCTCGGTGGTGGAGATGGACAGCGGACTCGATACCCGACGGATCGTGCACCCGACGGAGCGAATCGTCACGGGGCGCCTGATCCGCCTGTTGGACGGTTACACCCGCGAGGTACGCATCGGGCAGCCGGTGCTGGTGGCGGTGCTCGCGGCGGCGGCGATCGCCAGCCTGCCCGCGCTGCTGCTGCGCTCGCTCTTCTCGTTCGGCGGTGGCGGCTCCCGTCGCCGCTGGAAGCAGTTGAAGCAGGGCCCGGAATATCTGGTCACACCGGTGCGACTGCGCAACACCGCCGGTCAGCTCTGCGAGGTGGAGCTGCACGGCCATCTGCCGCAGAGTGCGCTGCACCCGGCGGACCAGGTGCAACTCACCCTGCGTCCGCAACGGGACCCGGAGCTGCCGCCCCGGATCGAGCGGATCGTCAACCTCACCACCGGGCAACTGCTGACCCCGCGTACCGCGACGCTCTGGTCGCACCTCGGGCCGCCGTTGCTGTTGCAGGCGTTCCTGGGCGGGCTCTTGCTGGCCGGGGTCGTGGCCTGTTCCGCGCTGACCTGACCGCCCCCGACCCGGATCAGACCTGACGGATCAGCCCGTTCAGCCGACCGGCGCGGGCTCGCGGGCGGGCTGGCGGTCGACGCCGAGCATGCCCCGGCGGCGGGCCCAGCGCTCGAAGATCAGAGTGGCGAAGGGCGGCACGGCGCACGCCAACGCCAGGGCGGTGGCCGGCAGGCTCCACCGGTGCAGCCGGGCCACGGCCAATACCAACAGGCCGTACGCGACGAACAGGCCGCCGTGGATCGGCCCGAAGATCTTGACGCCCAGCTCGTTCTCCGGCGGGCCGTACTTGACCAGCATGCCGACCAGCAGAGCCAGCCAGGAGCAGGCCTCGGCGATCGCCGCCGCGACGAACAACCGGGTCACCTTCTCGCGCATCCGCACGCCACCACCTCTCGGAGCCGCAATGCTATCGGGGCAGGCTGACTGGGCTATCAAGGCGTGCGGCTGGGTAGGAGAAGACCATCGGGTCTTCCCCCGCCCGCCGATGACGTGCGAGGTTAGGGGTGGCCAGCGGTGACAGGGTGGTGACCATGGGCGAGGACGTCGGCGTACGAACCTTCAGTCGAGAAGATCGGGCCCGCTATCGCGACAAGGTCCGCCGCTGCCTGGATGTCTTCGCGGAGATGCTGCGCGAGTCGCGCTTCGACGTCGACCGGCCGATGACCGGCGTGGAGATCGAGCTGAACCTCGTCGACGAGTCGTCGAACCCGGCGATGCGCAACGCCGACGTGCTCGCGGCCATCGCCGACCCGAGCTTCCAGACCGAGCTGGGCCAGTTCAACGTGGAGATCAACGTGCCGCCGCGCCGGCTGACCGGCACCGGCACTGCTGACTTCGAGGAGTACGTGCGGGCCAGCCTCAACGCCGCCGAGGTGAAGGCGCGGACGATCGGCGCGCACATGGTCATGATCGGCATCCTGCCGACGTTGCGCCCCGAGCACCTGACCGCCGAGACGCTCTCGGCCAACCCTCGTTACAAGCTGCTCAACGAACAGATCTTCGCGGCTCGCGGTGAGGATCTGCCGATCGCCATCAGCGGCGTGGAACGGTTGGCGGTCACCGCCGACACGATCACCCCGGAGGCGGCCTGCACCAGCACCCAGTTCCACCTTCAGGTCAGCCCGCCCCAGTTCGCCGACTACTGGAACGCCGCCCAGGCGGTCGCCGGCATCCAGGTCGCGGTCGGCGCGAACTCGCCGCTGTTCTTCGGCCGGGAGCTGTGGCGCGAGACCCGCATCCCGCTGTTCCAGCAGGCCACCGACACCCGGTCGGAAGAGATCAAAGCCCAGGGGGTACGCCCCAGAGTCTGGTTCGGTGAACGCTGGATCACCAGCGTGTTCGACCTGTTCGAGGAGAACGTGCGCTACTTCCCGGCGTTGCTGCCGGTCTGCGACCCGGAGGACCCGGTGCAGGCCCTGGCGGCCGGTGAGGTGCCCAACCTCAACGAGTTGCGCCTGCACAACGGCACCGTCTACCGGTGGAACCGCCCGGTGTACGACGTGTCGCGCGGCCGGCCCCACCTGCGGGTGGAGAACCGGGTGCTGCCGGCCGGCCCGACCGTTTTGGACACCGTCGCCAACGGCGCGTTCTACTTCGGGCTGGTCCGGGCCCTCGCCGAGTCGGACCGACCACTGTGGTCGCAGATGTCGTTCAGCGCCGCCGAGGAGAACTTCACCAACTGCGCCCGGCACGGCATCGACGCGCAGGTGTTCTGGCCCGGCCTCGGCTACCTTCCGGTGACCGAGCTGGTGCTGCGCCGGCTGTTGCCGCTGGCGCATCACGGGCTGGACCGGTGGGGTCTCGACCCGGCTGAGCGTGACCGGTTGCTCGGCATCATCGAGCAGCGCTGCCTGACCGGCCGCAACGGCGCGAGCTGGCAGGTGGAGACGCTGCACCGACTGGAGTCCGCCGACCACCTGGACCGGCCGGAGGCGTTGCGCGAGGTGGTCCGTCACTACGTGGACCTGATGCACAGCAACCGCCCGGTGCACGAGTGGCCCATCCCCTAGGTCCGTCCGTCCGTCCGTTGTGGACACTCCGGTTGATCGATGGTTGTCGTAGGCTGTAGCGGCTCGCACATCGCTTCGGGGACGATGAGGAGACGCCGATGGCCACGTCTGGAACAGATCACTCTTTGACCGAGGGACCCGCGCGGGCAGCCCTGTCCCGGCGGCGGGTGCTGGGGATGGGCGCGGCAGCCGCCGGCGGCGCAGTGCTCGTCGGCCCGGTCGAGGCGGCACAGGCCGCGCCGGGAGGCCCGAAGCGGGTGCTGCGGGCACCGGCGTTGGCCCCCGGTGACCGGGTTCGGGTCGTGTCGCCCGGCAGCACTCCCAACCCGACGAACATGGCCCGTGGCATCGAGATCCTGCGCGGCTGGGGGCTGGAGGTCGAGCTGGGCACCCATGTCTTCAGCAAGTACGGCTACCTGGCCGGCACCGACGCCCAGCGGCTGGCCGACCTGAACGCCGCGCTCAACGACCCGGGTGTCCGGGCCGTCTTCGCCGCTCGCGGCGGCTACGGCACGCAGCGGATCGTGGACCGGATCAACGTGGCGGGTGTCCGGCGCGACCCCCGGGTGGTGGTGGGCTTCAGCGACATCACCAGCATCCACGGCAAACTCTGGCGCGAGACCGGTCTGTCCACCTTCTACGGCCCGATGGTCAACTGGAGTGACAGTCGCACCGGCCCCGAGTCGGCCGAGGCGCTGCGCAAGGCGGTGATGACCACCGAGCCCGTCACGATCACCAGGGATCCGGCGGAGACGGCCGCCCCGGTGGTGGTGCCGGGGCGGGCGTCGGGTCCGCTGCTCGGCGGCTGCCTGACGTTGCTCTCCACCTCGCTCGGCGCGGGCGACGCCCCGAGGTTCGACGGCGCCATCCTGTTCTTCGAGGACGTGGACGAGGCGCCGTACAGCATCGACATGATGCTGACGGAGCTGCGCCGGGTGGGCGTGCTGTCCCGGGTTGCCGGGGTGGTCATCGGCCAGATCACCAACAGCGTCGGCGAAGTCGACGAGTGGGATGCGGCGGCGGTGCTGAAGGACCGCCTGTACGACCTGGGTGTGCCGGTCCTGGGCGGGCTGCGGCTGGGGCACGGCAACGGGCAGCTCACGGTGCCGCTCGGCGCGCGGGCAACGATCGACGCCGAGGCGGGGACCCTGACCGTGGAGGCCGGGGTCCGCGCCCGCTGACCGCGTGGCCCGCGCAGCCGCGCCGGCCGCGACGCCTCGGTGCTCAGCCGCGTGGGGCGGGCACGCCGAAGAGATCGGTGATGCCGCCGGGCAGTTGGGCGAGCAGGTCGTGCCGCTCGTCGTCGTTGAGCGCCTCGGCGACGGTACGAAGCACCGCCTGGGCGTGTTCGCGCACCTGGTCCGCGTTCTGGACCTGCTCGCGGTCGCCGACGTGCTTCAGGAAATCGCCGACGTCCCACCGACGGCCCTGCGGGTTGCGGGTGACGGACCCGTTGAGTCGCTCCGGCAGTTGCGCCGCCAGGTTGTCGGCCTCCTGGCCGGCGAGCCGTTCCCCGAGCACCGACAGGACGGCCTGCACGGACCGGACAGCCTCGTTCTCCCCGAGACCGGCGCGTTGCCGGACCGTGGCGATCATCTGCTCGTACTCCATGACGCGCTCCCTCCCCTCGACCGCCGACCGTCCGGCCAGCGGGCGAACCCGGCGAGTTCCCCGGGTCCCGGGTCACAAACGGGGACGCCCAACGACCCGGACGTTCCGTCATCTAACGGGCAGGGCTTCGGCGAGCTCCGCGGGCGGCGGGTCGTCGCGCAGTCGGCTGTAGAGGTAGCCGTCGCGCCACTGGCCGGCCCGGAACTCGCAGGCCCGGATGACGCCTTCGAGCTGAAAGCCGGCCTTCTCCAGCGACCGCTGCTCGGCCAGGTTCTCCGGGTGGGTGCCGGCCTGGATGCGCTGTGCCGGCGTGTGCTGGAAGAGGTAGTCGCAGAGAAGCGCCTGCGCCCGCCAGCCGATGCCCCGACCCCGCCACGGCGGCAGCAGGACGATGCCGATCTCCCAGTACGACGCCCGCCCGGCGTAACGCCCAGCGGTGTAGCTGACGATGCCGACGGCGGCCCGTTCCTGTTCGACCTCCACGACGAGCCGTCCGTCGTCCTCGCCGAGGTAGCCGTCTACGGCGAACCGCCTGGCCGGCGCGCCGGCGTCGCGGAAGCCGGCCCAGTCCAGCCCGATCAGGCCCGGCTCGGTGCAGAACCGCCGGAGCATTCCCAGGTCGGGCTCGGTGACCGGCCGCAGCCGGACGGTGAGGTCGGCCGAGACCGGCACCGACGTGCCACCACTGTCCATGGCGACACGCTAGCCGCCGGACAACGGGAGACGCGCCCGGAGTTTGCGGCGCAGGGCGACCTCGGGTGGCGGCCGGCCCCTTTGGACCTGAATCGTTTACGGCATCAGCTCCAGAGGCAGCGCGCGAAGCACTCCGCGGCCGGCAGGGTGGCCGCCCGGTCAGACCTTGAGCAGCACCTTCGTGCAGTCGTCCTGCTTCTTCTGGAAGATCTTGTAGCCCTTCGGGGCGTCGCGCAGCGGCATCCGGTGGCTGACGATGAAGCTCGGGTCGATCTCGCCGCGCTGGATGCGTTCCAGCAGCGGCCGGGTGTAGCGCTGGACGTGGCACTGACCGGTCCGCATGACCAGGGAGCGGTTCATGAACGCGCCCATCGGGAACTTGTCGACGAAGCCGCCGTACGCGCCGACGACCGACACCACCCCGCCCGAGCGGCAGGCCAGGATCGCCTGGCGCAGGGCGAACGGCCGTTCCGTCTCGACGCGCGCGGCCTGCTTCGCCCGGTCGTACGCGTACATCGCGGCGTTGCCGTGGTGTCCTTCCAGGCCGACCGCGTCGATGCACGCGTCGGGGCCCCGGCCGGCGGTCATCTCGTTGAGGGTGTCCAACACGTCGGACTCCTCGTAGTTGATGGTCTCGGCATCGATGTGCTCCTCGGCCAGCCGCAGCCGGTACGGGTAGCGGTCGATGATGATCACCCGCTCGGCGCCGAGCAGCCGGGCGCTGGCCGCGGCGAACAGCCCGACCGGTCCTGCACCCCAGACCGCGACGACCTGACCGGGTTTGATGTCGCACATCTCGGCGCCCATGTAGCCGGTCGGGAACACGTCGGCGAGCATGACCGCCTGGTCGTCGGTGACCTCGTCGGGCACCTTGAGCGGGCCGACGTCGGCGAACGGCACCCGGGCGTACTCGGCCTGACCGCCGGCGTAGCCGCCAAGCAGGTGGGAGTAGCCGAAGATGCCGGCCGGCGAATGCCCCATGATCTTCTCGGCGATCCCGGCGTTGGGGTTGGAGTTCTCGCACACCGAGTAGAGGCCGCGCTGACAGGACGAGCAGTGCCCGCAGGCGATCGGGAAGGGCACCACCACCCGGTCGCCCGGTTTGAGGTTGCGGACCTGCGGGCCCACCTCGACCACCTCGCCCATGAACTCGTGACCGAGGATGTCGCCCTTGCGCATCGCGGGGATGTAGCCGTGGTAGAGGTGCAGGTCGGAGCCGCAGATCGCGGTGGTGGTGATCCGCACGATCGCGTCCCGGGCGTTCATGATCGTGGGGTCGGGTACGTCGATCACCTTGACGCTGTCGGTGCCCATCCAGGCGGTGGCCTTCATTCTCGGTCCCTCTCGAAAGCGTGGACGGATCAGCGGCGGGACGGCGGCAGCGGCTGGGCGGGGCGCTGTGCGGCCTGTTGGCGTACGGAGATGCCGTTGGGGCTGCTCTCGGAGCGGACCACCTCGCCGGTCTCCAGCACCTGCTTGAACCGGCGCAGGTCGTCACGGACCTGCTGCTCGGGTTCCTCGCCGAAGAGCTTCGCCACCACCCGGCCGAGCGCTCCGGCCGGTGGCGCGTAGCGCAACTCCACCCGGACCTCGGTGCCCCGGTCACCGGGCGCGGGCACGAAGCGCACCCGACCGGCGTTGGGCACGCCGGTGCCCGGCAACGATCGCCAGGTGATCGACTTGTTCGGCTGGTCGTCGATGATCTCGGCGTCCCACTCGACGTGTCGACCTGCCGGGCCGCGGGCGACCCAGTGCGAGCGGCGCAGGTCGTCGGCGCGTACCGATTCGAGGTGCGCCATGAACCGGGGCAGGTTCTCCACGTCGCGCCAGAACCGGTACGCCTCGGCGGGAGACCGGTTGACCGTCACGGCGATCTCCATCCGGATCACCCGGGCGCGAGCCCGGCGGGCCCGGCCGATGCGCACGGCCGAGAGCACGTCGACGGCGGTGATGCCGGCGATCGCGACTGTGGTCAACGCGGCCCGGCGGCGACGTTCACCGCCCCGGTCGGCGAGGGCACGCCCGAGCAGGGTCAGGTCCATGGCGTCGCCGGCGACCCGGCTCCAC
>NZ_JBSFBM010000260.1:0-9427 GCF_053592955.1 Micromonospora sp. NPDC002411
CTGGCGGTGGCGCTCACCCCGGTGGGGGTGCCCGGCGCGGGCGGTGAGGTCACCGTGGCGACCGTCGACCAGGCCGACGCGGCGCCCAGGTAGGTGGTCCGCACCCGGTAGTAGTACGTGGTGTCCGGTGCCACGGTGACGTCCAGGTGGTTGTCGGCGACCCTGATCGCCGTGGTGCCCGGGCCGCTGGTGAACGTGGGGTTCGTTGCCCGCTGCACGTCGATCCCGGTGGCGAACGAGCGGTTCGACCAGCGCAGCGCCACCCGCAGCGGCGCGGCCGGCGGAAGCGCCGCGACCAGGCCGCTCGGCGCGGCCAGGTGCACCGAGGCGGGCACCCCGTTCGACCAGGACGAGTAGCCGACGGCGTTCTCCGCCCGGATCCGGTAGTGGTACGTCACGCCGGGGGTGACCGTCGCGTCGGTGTACCGGGTGGCGGTGGCTGCGACGGTGATCGTGGTGACCTCGCCGCCGAAGGTCGCGTCGGTGGCCCGTTGCAGGAGGTGGCTGGTAGCCGGTGGACGTCCGCCGTTGCCGGTCCAGGCCAGGGCGATCGCGGGTAGCGCGGTGGCCGAGCCGGACACCGGCGTGGCCGTCAGCCCGGTCGGTGCCTTCGGCGCCACCCGCAGCACCAGTGGCCGGGTCATCCCCGCGTCGCGGTGGCCGGCGAGCTGGCTGTGCCAGCGGTACTCCCAACCCAGGTTTACCAGTTGGTTGACCACCATGGCGGGTCGCCCGTCCGCCGGGCTGACCGGGGTCGACCCGGTACGGGCCCCGGCCGGGCGACAGTGGTCGAGCAGTCGGACGCTGTCGCCCAGCTTGAACGGCAGCACCGGGGCGACCGGACGCAACGCCACCACGACATCCTCCCGGGGGTTGACCCGGACGGTGTCCTTCCAGCCCAGCTCGTTGCCGTGCGGTGGCCGCACCGTGCCATCCCAGCCGACCCGGTTGACCACCTGCACGTCGCAGCCACCGAAGTGCAGCGGCTCGGTCTGCCGGACGTTGCCACTGATCCGCCAGAGTTGGGTGCCGTCGCCCGGCGCGCCCACCGGCACGGCGGGGTCGGTGGCGAAGAGCACCTCGGTGACCGGGTCGGTGGGGCCCAGCGGCAGCGTCGTCGGGTTGAGCGGCCCGGCGTGCGGGTGCCCGACGCCGAGCCGGCCGGCCAGCCGGCCATGGTCCGGCTCGAACACCTGCTGCGCCGCCTTGACCGTGATCGGCAGTGTGACCGGGCCGGCGCTGCCCGTCGGGGTGAACGTCACGGTGCTGGCGTGCACCGGCACCGTCGTCTCCGACCCGGTACGCGTGCCGAACGCCGCGTCGTAGGCCGGCTGCGGCACGATCGGCGGGCGCTGGCTGGCCGCGTACGCCACTGGCAGCCGCTCGCGCAGCCGTTCCAGGTCGTACGGCTGCACCGGCGCCCCGCTCACCCGGAACTGGAGCAGGGTGCGGGTGTTCGGGCCGTACCCCGGCTCGGTGGGAGGCGGGCCACCCTCGGCGGTGCGGTCCGGCGCGTCGGTGTGCTGGTCGTAGCGGGGGTCGTAGCCGGGCAGCGGCGCCGGTGCGTCGTTGTACAGGATCAGGGTGCTGCCCGGCGGTACGGCGGAGAAGTCGACGAGCACGTCGGCCCGCTCACCCGGGGCGAGCAGCAGGGTGTGCCCGTCGACGTTCAGCACTGTCGGGTCGAGCCGGTCGTACCGGTAACCGATCGGTCGGTTCGGGAGCACCACAGGTGCGGGCAGCAGCCCGGCCTCGTTGCCGATCTGGACGAACTCGGGTCCGGCCGCACGCGGGTCCGGCACCCCGCCGTCGCGTCCGTCGGTCGGCCAGCCGGGTGGCCGGTCCGCCGCCCGCACGGCGGGCACCATCGGCACCTCACCGGCGTCGGCGTCGGCGAGCGCGCCGTCGGCCGTCCACATCGCCTCGTCGGAGCGGGCGCGGTAGAGCTGGAGGTTCAGGTTGCGGTCCAGGCAGGCGTTGAGGATCCGGAACCGGTACGCGCGCGGTTGCACCTCCAGGTACGGGTAGGCGACGCCGTTGACGAGCGGGGTGTCGCCGTACGCCTCGGGGACCGCTGACGGGTGCGGCAGGTCAGGGCTCAGCGGTGGTTCGTCCGGCGCGTCGACCGGGTCGTGGTGGGGGTTCGGGGCCCAGCCGTCGGTGTGGACGCCGTCCGGGGTGGGGTTGTGCGACCAGGGGCCGTAGTCCCACCGGCCGGTCGGGTTGCGTCCGCCGGACCGGTACGGGTTCTGCCGGGGCTGGTACACGTGTGGGTGCCAGAGGCTGCCCCGGGCGCCCCAGCGTTCCCGGTCCCAGGTCGGGTCCTCGGCGGCGAGCTGGGTGTCGTCCGGCACGAACGTCTTGTCCTCGATCACCAGGGGGAGCTGGTCGGCCGGGAGCACCCCGTCGGCGACGAGCTGGTCCTCGGCCGGGTCGGTGAGCAGGTAGAGGGCGAGCTGCCCACCGTAGACGGTGAGCCGGGCCAGACCGGCGGTGTTGTCGTGCCACCACAGCAGCCGGCCGCTCTGGTCGTTCGGGTAGTAGAGCGTGGTGGCACCCGCGCCCGGTGCCGGCATGTCCGGCACGTGGGTCACGCCCACCCCGGTGGGGTACGGGGTGATCTCCCCGGCCGGGGTGATCCACTGCCCGGGGTTGCCGGCGCTGGTCCAGCCGGTCTGCGCTCCGGCCAGGTGCAGCACCGCCCGGTTCTGCGGATACGGCGCCGGTCCGTCCAGCGGGCCGAGACCGGCGCCCGCGATCGTGTCGTCCACCGGCAGGAACAGCTCGCCGGCCCGGCCGGTGGGGAGCTGGTTGATGAACTTCACCCGGACCGGTCGGCCCCGGCGGGCGAGGATCATCGGGCCGAGGTGCCACGGCCGGTCGGGGGGCGCCACGGTGTTGTGGCCCGTCGTGTCGGTGCCCAGGTTGAGCTGCCGGTAGCCGCGCAGCCGGGTGGCCGGCAGGTCCCGGTGCAGCCGCTGCGCGTACTCCTGTAGGCCGATCTCGTAGTAGTCGCAGCCCGGATAGCTGATCGTGTCCGGCGCTGCCACCGGCAGGTGGCTGCCGAGGTCGGTGCGGCAGTGCTGGCCCGGAGCGGGTAGGGGGTCGACGAACTTGCGCAGCCCGGTGCCGGGCACCACCCGCCCGCCGGGATCACGCCTCGGGCGGGGGCTGTGGGCGAAGTTGGGCACCGGGCCGAAGCATCGCGGCACCACGGCCGGGTCCAGGCTCGGGGCCGGGGCGGTCTCCTCGGCGGTACGCGCGGCGGGCACGGACGCCGTCCGTCCGCTGGCGGTGTCGCCCGTGTCGCGGGTCGTCCGCTCGAAGAAGGTGGAGCGGAGTCTGCGGAACATCGCCATGACTCTCCCCGGGGTCGGGGCACGACGTCCGCCACCCCGACGTGGCGAACCTCGGCACTCTGCTGACGGTCGGTGAGGGTTCAACCGCAGCATGCGACTTCGGCGGCCGGATAGGAATTACCCAATCGTCCGTTTCTGGGAGAACGTCGCGCTGGTCAGCCCGGTGCGGGTGGGCCGGGGCGTTCGGGCTGGCACACCGGGCACCAGTAGGTGACCCGTTCACCCAGCTCCTCCTTGCGGATCGCGGTGCCGCAGCGGCGGCAGGGCTGGGCGCGCCGACCGTACACGTAGCTGGTCTGCCCCCGGTGCAGGGAGCCAGTGCTGCTCTGCGTCCACCGGCCACGGTTGGCGGCGAGCAGCCGCTGCGCCAGGGTCACCATGCCGGGCAGGTCCGGTACCGCGTCGACCGGCGTCCACGGCGACACGCCCCGCAGGAACAGCACCTCGCACTTGTAGAGATTGCCCACCCCGGCCAGGTTGCGCTGGTCGAGCAGCGCCTCGCCGATGGTCTGCTCCGGGTGGTCGCCGAGCCGGCGGACGGCCTCGGCCGCATCCCAGTCCGGGCCGAGCAGATCGGGGCCGAGGTGACCGACCAGCCGGTCCTCCTCGGTCGTCGGCACCAGGGCCATCTCGTGCAGGTGGTAGCCGACCGCGACGGCACCGGGGCTGCGCAGCACCACCCGGATCAGGTGTGCGGGCCGTCCGTTCCAGCGTTCCCCCGGTGCGTACGCCCGCCAGGCGCCGTCCATCCTCAGGTGCGAGTGCAGGGTCCAGGGAGCCTCGTCGGGGGCGCTGAGGCGCAGCAGCAGGTGCTTGCCCCGGCTGGCCGACTCGCGCACGGTCCAGCCGGTGAGGTCGGTGGTCGCGAGCTGCGGCACACGAAAGTCACTGCTGGTGATCCGCGCGCCGGCGAGCGCGCGGTGCAGCACGCGCGCGGTGTTCCAGACGGTGTCTCCTTCGGGCACCCTGCCATCCTCCCTCTTTCGAGCGGAATTCGCATGTGTCGCTATTTGTACTCAGGTTCCTCATGATCTCCCGACATGCGAGGGTCAAGAGGTTCTGAGGAGAATGCCCATGACGCGACTTCGTTGTCGTATCCCGTCCGTCGCCCTCGTCGCCACGTCCTCCTTCCTGCTCACCGCCGCACTCCTACCCACCGTCGGCGGCGTTGCCGACGCCGCGACAGGCAGTCCGCTCGTCCTCGCCGCTGCCGCCCCGAGCGGCGAACGGTGGGACGCCGACCTCTCCGTCGTGGACCGCGACGACGTCAACGTCCGACGTACCGCCGCCGGGCTGCGGCTGCGCGAGACCCGGGCGACCGGACACCGTGCGCGAAGCCCGCACAGCGCCGTCGCCGAAGGGATGCTGCTGACCACCTCCCGCACCCTCGCCCGACCGGCCACCCGGGTCCGCGCCGAGATCGACGCGTCGGTCCCCGGCGGCGCGACAGTGGAGGCGCAGGTCCGCGGCTGGCGGACCCTCGGCTGGACGGAGTGGCAGGCCGCCACCGCCGGCGCGGTCTTCGACAGGTCGGTCACCCGGGTGCAGACCCGGGTGGTGCTCACCGCGACCAACGGCGGTGCCACCGCGACCGTACGCGGCGTGCGGCTCACCGCCGACGCGACAGCCGCCGTGTCCGCCGCCACACCCGGCCGCACCTACCGGGTGTACGCCACCCGCATCGGGCTGGTCGGCGAGGTGACCGCCAACGGCCGTACCGTGCAACCCCGGGACCACTTCGTGGCGCTGCCGTCGCGGCGCGGCCTGTCCCCGCTCAACACCGGCGACTACACAGTGCGGGTCTGCACGACCAACGGCACCCGCTGTGAGTACGCGCCGGTCTGGGACGTCGGGCCGTGGAACACCCGCGACGACTACTGGAACCCGTCATCGGTACGGGAGAACTGGAAGAACCTGCCGCAGGGCCGGCCCGAGGCGCAGGCCGCGTACCAGTCCGGTTACAACGGTGGGCGGGACCAGTTCGGGCGTACCGTGCTCAACCCGGCCGGCATCGACCTCGCCGACGGCACCTTCTGGGACGGCCTCCAGCTGACCACCAACGCCTGGGTGGACGTCGCCTACCTGTGGACCGGTGGCGGACCACGGGGCGTGGTCGGTGACGGCCCGCTCAACATCCGCTCCGGAGCCGGCACCTCGTACGCCGTGCGGGGCCTCGCCGCCCGGCTGGCCCACGTGCCGATCCAGTGCTACGTCACCGGACAGTCGGTGGCCGGCCCGTACCGCACCACCACCCGCTGGAACCGCCTGGCGACCGGGCAGTACGTCAGCCACGCCTACATCTCCAGCGTGTACGGCGGCAGCGTGCCGGTCTGCTGACCCGTGCCCGCCCTGTCGAGTGCTGCGTCAGGGGCGCTCGTCGGGGCGGGCCTGCCGCACCATGTCCTGGTAGCGCGGGTGGCTGGCACCGTAGACGGCGTAGTTGAGTCGGGCGTGCGACAGGCTCAGGTCGCCGTTCGGGCCACCCCGGACCGCATCGGCGTCGGCGTCGGTCTGGCCGTCGTCGGTCCAGAAGCAGACCGGGCAGGTCCCCCCGCCGGTCCGTGAGGCGCAGCAGGGACAACCCACGGGAACCACTTGTTCACCCACCGGGGCAGCATTCCACAGTCGAATATCAGCGGGAAACCCGCAGGACGTCACCCGGGACCACTCGGAGGAGGTCCACCGCCCGCCCGCCGTTGACCGCGACCGCCACCAGATCGGCCGAGTCGACGTACACCACCAGACCATCGGCCGGGGCGTCGGCGAAGGTCCGGCCCCGCACGGCCGGTCGGGTCCGCTCCGAACCGGGCGGCCCGACCCGCAGTGCTGCCGGAAGCGGGTCGAGCAGACGCGCTGGTGCGGCCAACTGGACGTTGCCGAAATGGTCCACTGTCACCACCTCGGCGGTGAAGCCCTCGTCGTCCACTGTCAGCGTCGGCGTCGGCAGCCGGACCAGGTCCGCCGGATTGATCGGCGGCCCCGCCTCGGCCAGCGGAGCGCCGAGGGCCAGCCGGGCCGCCGCCGGTGCGAAGACGTCCCGTCCGTGGAACGTGCTGGACACCCGCCCGGCCAGCCAGCGCGACTCGGCCAGCTGCACCGCAGCGGTCACCCCGCCGAGAGCGGCGGCGGCGTCCGGCAGCAGCCCGTTGTCCGGGCCGACCAGCAACCCACCGGGGGTGGCCAGCGCGACTCCCCGGCGGGCGGTACCCACCCCCGGGTCGACAACCGCCACGTGCACACCAACGGGCAGGTGCGGCACCGTCTGCGCCAGCACCGCCGCGCCCCGACGCACGTCCGCCGGTGGCACCAGGTGGGTCACGTCGATGACCCGGACGGCCGGCGCGAGCCGGGCGATCACCCCGTGGCAGGCGGCCACGAAGCCGTCGGTGAGGCCGTAGTCGGTGGTCAGGGAGATCCAGGGCGTGGCGGACATGCCCGCAGGCTAACCCTCGACGGCGGTACGTCGTTCCAGGACCAACTCGTCGTGCAGCGGAATGCCGTCCTCGCCCACGAGGGGGATCTCCGGCTTGAGGTGGCGGGCGCGGTCCACCGCTCCCCGGTCCACGTGGACCAGTCGCATGCCGCGTCGCTGGTAGAAGCGCAGCGCCCGCAGGTTGTCGTTCGAGGTGATCAGCCACACCCGGGCGAGGCCCGCCTCGGCCGCGATCGATGTCGCCGCCGCCAGCAGGGCCGTACCGGCACCGGTGCCCGGCACGGCCGCAACGAGGCTGACGACCTCCAAGCCGTCCCCGTCGACGTGGTAAGTCAACGCACCGGCCACCACCGTGTCGCCGTCGACCGCGACCAGAGTCGGCAGCGTACGCACGTCGTGCCGGGTGTCGTGGGCGACCACGTACGGGCCACCCCACTCGCGTTCGTGCAGCGCGTCGACCGCCGCCCGCTCGGTGGGTCGCGCCGGCCGCACCTCCAACCCGTCCACGACCCGACCGCCTTTCGTCCGCGTCTGCCCGCCGGCCCTGCAGCGTACCGGCCGACGGTGGTCGACCGGTGGCTGGCGGAAACGGGACAGCACGGCGACCGGCCGGCCCCTCGCGCCGTCCGGCGCGGTTGTGCAGACTGCGGTGGTGACACTTCGGAGCCTGCCCGCCGTCGGAGCCCTGCTGGTCGTCGTCGCCGTCACCGCTGGTTGCGGCGGTGCCGACGACGCGGGCCCGTCGAGCGCGGCCCCCAGCGTCTCGTCCTTCTCCGCCCCGGCGGCCACCGGTCTCCCGAGTGCGCCGACTCCCTCGGCTGCCCCGCCCAGCACCGACGGGGTCGCACCGCCGCCGACCCCAGGATCCGGCGCGCCGTCCGTCCCGCCGCAGGGGCCCACGCAGCGCCGGAAAGCCAGCCCGCCGCCGGTGGTGCTGCCGCAGCGGCCGGCCGGGGCTCCGGGCGCCACGCAGGTGGTCACCGCCTTCAAGGCAGCGGGTCTGAAGGTGCCGCACCCGAAGGACCGCTCGGTCGACTGTGGGCCGGACGGGCTGGGCCTGGGCTGTTCCGAGGTCGTCGCCACCGACGCCGTCACGGTGTACGTGTTCCCCGACGACCCACGAGCGGGCCCGCCCGGCGGTGCCGCCCACCCACTCCCCGACGTCGCTGGCACCGTCGCCGAGCCGGCGCAGCAACCCGACCAGCGGGTCGGTGGATCGGCTGAACTCCTCCCGGTACGACTCGGCAGCCGCCTTGATCTCCTCGGTGAGGCTTGTCGAATCGTCGTCGTCGCGGCGCGGATAGTCCCCGGCCAGCACCTGCCCGTACGCCCCGGAGTCGATCCACTGCCGCAGCTGCGCCGCCCGGGCCACCGGAACCGGGTGGGTGCTCCACGCCGTCATCCGGATCTTGTGCAGGCTGTCGCGCAGGTCGCCGCCGCCGGCGTACTCGGCGGCCTGCTCCAGAAACGCGGTCGTGTCGACCTGGGACAGGTCACCGCCGCCGGCGAGCTTCATCAGCAGCCGCAGCGCGGCGGCCGGGTCCTGCCCGGCGAGCAGACCGGCCCGGTCGGCGGAGAGTTCCGCCTTGCGCCACCACTCCAGCATCGCCGCGATGATCGCCCGCAACGCGATCGCGCCCACCGGCAACCAGCTCAGGTTGGCCGCCCACCGGGTGAGGATCATGAGCATGGTCTTGTAGACAGCGTGCCCGCTGCCCACGTGCCCCAGCTCGTGGCCGAGCAGGCAGCGCAGCTCGTCCTCGTCGAGTTGCTGCACGCACGCGGAGTTGAGCACGATGAACGGCCGTTCCAGGCCGACCGCCTCGGCACCCAACCAGGGCGACTGGGTCACGTACAGCTCGGGCAGTTCGGCCACGTCCAACGCCGCCGCGGCCTCGGTGTAGCGCTGCCACACCGCCGGGTACTGCCGGTGGTCGACCCGGATCCCCGAGGCCAGCACGGACAGTCGGAAGCCCCGCTCGTTCCACATGCCGAAGAACGACCGCAGCACGTCGTCGAAGCCGCGCAACTCCCGCAGCGCGACCAGGGCGCCCCGGTCGGCGGGATGCTCCCAGGCCCGCGAGCTGATGCCGGTGAGAGTGATCCGGCGCCGCGCGGGCGTGTCCGTTGCCGACATGATGAGTCCCCCGATCGCCGTGCTCCTGGTCTTCCCGCGCCGTGCTCTGGGTCTTCCCGCGCCGTGCCCGCCGGGCCGTGCCGATGGCGGCCATCTCGCATCGTGCCGTAGCCAGTGGCGGACGTCCATGCCCCGCTCAGCGAATACGCACGTAGTACCGGTCCGCGTCGTGCGGCAGCGCCGGCGCGCCGTCGACCAGCAGGTCCGCCCGGGAAGCCGTGTCGTCGGCGGCGAAGTGCGCCCGCTCCCCGGCGTGCCATCGACGTAGCTCGGGCAGGATCTCCGGCCCGTCCCGGGCGACCGCGCGAGCCAGCCGCAGCGGCGCGGGCGCGGTGACGAAGACGGCCAGGGTCAGCTCCGGCCCGATCACCGCCCGCGCGGCGCTGACCCCCTCCAGCACCAGCACCGACGCCACCGGAACCGGAACCGGCCGGGGCAGGACAGTGTCGTCGGCCAGGATGGCGATCTCGGTCGGCCCGGCCTCGGCGTCGATGCCGA
>NZ_JBSFBM010000261.1:0-9390 GCF_053592955.1 Micromonospora sp. NPDC002411
CTTGGACAGTTTCCGTTCAGCCTGAACGGAAACTGTCCAAGATCTGTGAACCTCCCGGTCATCGTCGCCAGAACAGCAGATGGGTGATCCCGCTGGTGCTGGGCACCGACTCCAGGTGGAAGCGGTCGAGAAGGTCGTCGGGGCTGTCCCACAACCGCTCGCCCCGCTCGAGGTCGACGGGCGCGACGGCGATGTGCATCGTGTCGACCAGATCAGCATCGAGGAACTCGCGGATGGTGGCGACTCCACCGCCGAGGCGTACGTCCCGGCCGTCGGCCGCCTGCTTCGCCTGGGCCAGTGCCTCGGCCGGGCTGGCATCGAGGAAGTGGAACGTGGTGTCGGCCAGGGTGAACGACGGACGTACGTGGTGGGTGAGCACGAAGACCGGCGTGTGGAACGGTGGATTGTCCCCCCACCAGCCCTGCCAGTCATGGTTCTCCCACGGGCCACGCTGTGGGCCGAACTTGTTGCGGCCCATGATCTCGGCGCCGATGTTGCACTCGGCGTCCCGGGTCAGGTAGTCGTCCAGACCCCGGCTGCCGCCGGGCTCGGTGCGGTAGACGAAGCTGGCGGTGGCTGCCCGCCAGGAGAACAGCGGGGTGGGGTCGGCGTGGCCGAAGGGCCGTTCCAGGCTCTGCCCCTCGCCGGTGCCGAACCCGTCGCGCGAGACGTTGAAGCACTGCACCCGCAACGACTGCGTCACCTGGTCACCGTCGGGCCGCCGGTGCTGCCCCGATCGTCGAGCACCAGTGGCGCTCGACCGTTCACGGCGTACCGGATGTGGGTGACCTCCGGTGTGTGGATGACGCGGGTCGGCGTCAGCTCGATCGCCT
Source organism: Micromonospora sp. NPDC002411 (assembly GCF_053592955.1). Classification (NCBI taxonomy): domain Bacteria; kingdom Bacillati; phylum Actinomycetota; class Actinomycetes; order Micromonosporales; family Micromonosporaceae; genus Micromonospora; species Micromonospora sp. NPDC002411. Next base: position 834 of record NZ_JBSFBM010000261.1, read on the forward strand.
CCTTGTCGGCGAGGTCGAGGTCCGCGTCGAACACCCGCAGGCCGGTGCCGAGCACGACCGGTACGACGTGCAGCTCCAACTCGTCGAGTAGACCCGCCTTGAGGACCTGCCGCACCAGGCTGCCGCCCCCGGCCACCGCGACGTTCTTGCCGCCAGCCACGGCACGTGCCTGCTCGACGGCGCTGGCCACCCCGTCCGTGACGAAGGTGAAGCTTGTGCCCCCCTGCCGCAGCAAACGCTCGCGGGGGCGGTGGGTGACGACGAAGACCGGTGCGCGAAACGGTGGCTCGTCACCCCAGGGCACCTCACCGCCGTCGGCCATCCGGCGTCCCATCACGTACGCGCCGGCCGCCTCGAAGGTCTCGGCGATCACCTGGGAGTTGGTGTCGTGCACTCCTCCGGTGAAGCCCTGTCGTTCACGCCACGCCGACACCTCGGTCGCCCAGCGGGTGACCCGGAAGAACCCGGCGCTCTCCGCCGAGTCCATCCAGTTGCCGTCGCCCTCGAACAGTGGGCCAGCGTAGAACCCGTCCACCGACACCGACAGCTGTGCGGTCACCTTCGTCATCGCGTGTGGTCCTCTCCTCTGGCGGACACCTGTCCCGGTGCCGCTCGCCGAGGGGTCGGAGCCGAGCGGAACGACCCTACCGGAGTGGACTGTGATCCACGTCACTCAACGGCTCGGCCAGGTACCACGTTCCGGCGTGTTCCGGGTCGCGGGACCAGCGCACCCGGGGCAACTCCTCCGGTCGGGGCCTCCAGTCGCGGTAGGGCGCGAGCGCCAGCCGCCAGGCGATCACCGAGAAGACGTAGATACCCGGGCCGACCAACCACAGCAGGGCGTCGCGTCGCCGGTACGAGGCGTACGGCGCGAGCCAGGCGGTGGCCGCCATCGGTACGGCGATCGGCGATGTCCGCCTCGATCCGCAGGCCGAGGCCGGTCAGGACGAGGAACGCGGGCCGTAGGTCCATGATCGAACGCTAGCGGCGACCTGGCCCCGGTGGTGCCCCGGTCTAGGCTGGCGATCATGCGGATTGGCATCGTGATCCTGCCGGACCAGCGGTGGGCGGAGGCGCAGCGTCGGTGGCGGCAGGTCGAGGAGTGGGGGTTCGACCACGCCTGGACGTACGACCACCTGGGTTGGCGGGACCTGGTCGACGGCCCGTGGTTCGACTCGATGGCCACGTTGACCGCTGCTGCGACGGTCACCTCCCGGATCCGGCTGGGCACCCTCGTGGCGTCGCCGAACTTCCGGCACCCGGCCGCGTTCGCCCGGCAGATCACCACTGTGGACGACGTCTCCGACGGTCGAATGCTGCTCGGTCTCGGCGCGGGTGGCATCGGTTTCGACTCGGCCGTGCTGGGCGGTGAGACTCTGCCGCCGCGTCAGCGCGTCGACCGGTTCGCCGAGTTCGCCGAGCTGCTGGATCTGATCCTGCGCGAGGACGGCACGACCTGGCGGGGTGAGTGGTTCGCCGCGGTGGACGCCCGCAACAATCCCGGCTGCGTGCAGCAGCCGCGGGTGCCGTTCGTGGTGGCCGCCAACGGGCCGCGGTCGATGCGGCTGGTGACCCGGTTCGGCCAGGGTTGGGTGACCACCGGCACCGGTGACGACAACGACCTGGAGACCTGGTGGGGCAGCGTTTCGGCGTTGTCGACGCGGATGGACCGGGCGCTGGACGAGGCCGGCCGTGATCCGGCGACCCTGGACCGGTATCTGTCGATGGACTCCGCGCCGGTGTTCTCACTCAGCAGTGCGCAGTTCTTCGCCGATCAGGTCGGCCGCGCCGCCGACCTGGGCTTCACCGACGTGGTGACGCACTGGCCGCGGGCCAGCAGTTGGTACGCCGGCGACGAGGACGTGCTGGCGGACGTGGCGACCCGACTGCTGCCGGAGTTGCGCGGCTGAGGCGGCGGTCAGGTGCCGAGGTCGCCGCTGGCCACGCCGCCCTCGCCGCCGGAGACCAGCCGCAGCCGTAGGCAGACGATCTGGCTGTCGTCGTCGACAGGTGTGCCGAGCCGCGCCCAGTAGGCCGCGTGCCCGGCCCGCCACTCCTCGATCGACCGGTCCCCCTCACCCTCGGCCCGGGCGAACTCCCAGGGCACGTCGGCGAAACGGACGATCTCGACGCCGGTGATCTCCACGACGCCGGCCAGCGCGTCGTCGTCGTCGACCAGGGCCAACCGTTCGCCGACGTGCTCCAACTCCTCGCCCTCCTCCGCGTACTCGGCGAGCCGGCCGGCCGTCGCGGTCTTCACGCCGGCCAGCACGAGGGTGTTGAGGGTCGTCCGCAGCTCGCCGGGGGTGCCGAGGGCGAGGGTGCGCAGTTCACCGATCCGAGGCCACATCCTGCCGAGGCTAGGCCAGTGCGCCTCGTACCGCCGCCGCATTGTGCCCGGCCCGGCTCGGGATCGGTCAGATCATCTGCCCGGCGTAGCCGGGGGCGGCGAGGAGGCGGTCGTCGCCACTGACCGCGTGCGCGTCGAGCACCGCGTCGGCCAGCTTGACCACGTGTTCGTCGCCGTGCCGAGCCGCCCGGGCGAAGACCTCCGCCGGGGTCACGGCGGTCACGGTCGGCGGTGCGATGCCGTCGGCTGGGGCGTACACCGAGGTCATGGCCGCCGTCGCGGCCCAGGCCGCGGTGAGGCTCGGCGCCCACAGCGCCCGGTCCAGGGCCGGCAGGGTACGCAGCACGGCGGTCGGCGCGGTGACCGCGTGCACCAGCATGACCGGCTCGGTGTGCCCGAAGCGCAGGTAGTCCAGGCCGGCGCGGTGCACCAACGCGGTGAGGCCCTTCGCCGCCTCGGCGGGGCTCCGCGCGGGGCGCAGCGCCGCGAGCGCCGGCTCCCATCCGGGTACGCCAGGCAGCCGCTTCAACCGGTCGCGGACGCCCCCGCTCTGGTCGTCGATCCGGGGTAGCCCGGCCAGCGCCGCGTCCACGTCCACCTGCTCCGGGCCTGTGGACGGGTCGGTGGGGAGGTTGGTCGGCATCCGGTCGGCGCCCGGGACCGGCTGCCAACGCGCCGCCCAGTAGCCGAGGGCCTGGCCCAGTTCGGTGAGCCGCTGCGGGGTCTTGTCGTCCGTTTCGAGCGCGCGTACCGCGTGCCCGACCCGGATCACACCGTGGGTGGCGCCGGCGGCGATGCCCGGCAGCAGTCGGGGCCACCAGGTGCCGAGCACGTCGCGCCACGGGTGTTCGCGCAGTTGTCGGTCGAAGTACGCCAGCCAGTCCCCGGCCCGCTTCGCGTCGCCCAGCGCGCTCCGCCAGTCGGTGATCGGGTGCAGCCCTCGGGGCAGTTCGTCAAGTCGGCCGAGGTAGCCGTCGAGCCAGCGGTGCACCTGCTGCTGGTGCCCGTGTCGGGTCAGCGCCTCGACGGCCATCGGCCCGTGGTTGGAGAGCCACCCCTCGAATTCGGGGCCGGTGCGGTGCAGTCGTTCGTACGCCTCGTCGAGAATTCCGTCACTCATGCATCGATCGTCAAAGCTGAACCGCGCTTCAGGTCAAGCCGGCAGATCAGCGGCGTCGATCAGACCGACGATCCGTAGGTCGGCCGCGACCTCGGGCGGACAGTCGACGGCCACCACGGCCGCGCCCAGCACCTCGGCGCCCCGTGCGGCGCAGATGTCGTAGAGGGCGTGGATCTGCGCGCCCGTGCGTACCCAGTCGTCCACCACCAGCACCCGGTCGCCAGGGCCGAGGTGCCGGTCCCGTACGGCCAGGTCGACCTGTCGACCCCGGTAGTCCGGTGGGCTCTGCGCCCAGGTGAGTGGCCCGGCCGGCAGGCGCCCGTCGCCGGGTTTGTGTGCGGCCACGAAGCCGACGCCGAGTGCGGTGGCGGCCAGTGGCCCGAGCAGCAGCCCGGTGACCGCCGGAGCGAGCACCACAGTCGGCCGGGCGGCCCGGTACGGCGCCACCAGGGCCGGACCCAGTTCGGCCAGGACCGCCGGGTCCCGCCACCAACCGGAGATGTCGCTGACCAGGTGACTCGTGCCCGGGCCGGGGTCGATCCACCGGAACAGGGCGGCCAGGCGGTCGGTCAGCTCAGCGGGCATCCGTTCATCCTCCGGTACGGCCTGTGGACGTGTCGGCACCCGGGCCGGCCGGCCCACCCGGGGTCGGATGATCGGCTATACGTATCGGTGCAAATACGGGCATACCACTATGATCACGTTGACTTCGGAAGTACTTCTCTCGTTACGGTCCGACCCGGTTTGTTCAGTCGACGAAAGGACCGGCCGGTGGCAGGCAGGCACTCCCGTACCCGCATCTTCTCCTCTCCGGCGGGCATCGTGGCCACCGCTGCGGTCGGCGTCGCCCTCGCCGTCGGGGGCACGTTCGGTGCCGTGCAGCTGACCTCCGGTTCCGCCCAGTCGGGGGAGACGACCCTGGACCTCACCCCGACCACCGCCGCCAGCAGCCTCACCCCCAGCTCGCCGGCCGTCTCTCCGAGTGCCAGCGCCTCCCCGAGCGCGTCCGCCAGCCCGTCGGCCACCCGCTCGCAGCAGGCCGCCTCCCGAAGCAAGGCCCGCACCGCGTCACCGAAGCCGAGCCCGACCGCCAAGAAGACCACGGCGGCGGCGAAGGTCCTGGACAGCGGCTCGTGTGGTGCCTCGTTCTACTCGGACGGGCAGCTCACCGCCAACGGTGAGTCGTTCAACCCGAACGCTCTGACCGCCGCGCACAAGACGCTGCCGTTCAACACCAAGGTCCGGGTGACCAACCCGGCCAACGGCAAGTCGGTCGTGGTGCGGATCAACGACCGGGGCCCGTTCATCGACGGCCGCTGCCTGGACCTCTCCCGGGCCGCGTTCGCCACCATCGCCTCCGTCGACGTCGGCGCGCTCACCGTCCGCTACGAGATCCTCGGCTGAGCGGCGCGGGTGACGCCGATTTGGTCGCCCGATTGGCCCGGCCGGTCAGAACCTCCTCGGACGACGGGTCAGGTTCATTCACCGATTCACGAGGATCAGGCAAACTGTCCCTCGTATCCACGCGATTCCTCCAGCCGGGCCGACGCCCGCTGAGCCCCGGATCCCGCGCCGGCCTCGGCGCGGCCCTCGTTCTGCTCGCGATCGTGTCGGCGGTGGAGGCGGCGGACGGCCGTTGGGCGCACTACGTCGCGCTGCTGGCGGCCGTACCCTTCCTGGCCGCCGCGCTGGCCTCCTGGCCGGTGGTGCTGGGAGTGGGTGTCGGAGCGACAGTGGTCGGGGCCGCCTTTGCCCTGGTCGAGCCGAAGATGTCGCTGGAGACCTCGGTCAGCGTGTTCGGGGTCGTGCTCGCCACCGGGTTGGCAGTGGCGGTGACGTCGGTGCGCCAGCGGCAGGCGGAGCAGATCGTCGAGTTGACCAGGCTCGCCTCGGTCGCCCAGCAGGCGGTGCTACGCCCGCTCGGGCCGCAGGTCGGCACGCTCTCGGTCGCCGGTCGCTACATCTCCTCCACCGCGACCGCCGAGATCGGCGGTGACCTGTACGAGGCGATCGACACGCCCTACGGCGTCCGCATGATCATCGGGGATGTGCGCGGCAAGGGCCTGGACGCCGTCCGACTGGCGAGCATCGTCCTCGGGTCGTACCGGCACGTGGCGTACGAGCGGGCCGACCTGCGGGCCGTCGTCGCCGACCTGGACCGCGCGGTGGCCCGCAACGTCGGTGACGAGGATTTCGTGACCGCGGCGTTGGTCGAGGAGCGCGGCGGCACACTCACGATCGTCAACTGTGGACACCCGCCGCCCCTGCTGTTGCGTCGCGGCGCGGTGATCCCGTTGGAACCGCCGGCACCTGCGCCTCCGCTCGGGTTCATGCCGGTGGTCCGCCCTCGGGTCGAACGCCTGGAGCCCGGGGACCGGCTGCTGCTCTTCACCGACGGACTCGGCGAGGCGCGGCGGGACGGCGAGTTCTTCCCCACCGCCGACCGGGCGTGGCGGCTGCTCGGCCACGGCACGGTCGCCAACGGGTTGGCCTCGCTGGAGACGGCTCTGATCGAGTGGGTCCACGGACGTCTGGACGACGACATCGCGCTGGTCCTGATGGAGTACGTGGGCGCCCGCACCGGTGCGGCCGCGGCGGTTCCGAGCTGGGAGGTCGGCGCCGCCGAGAGCTGATCTCGCCCGCGTGGCCCGAAGCTGTGTAATCGCCGTCACTTGTGTGATCCGCTTGTCGCTGGCTACCCGCGAGTAATACAGTTGGGGTTACTGATCGGTAACACCTGTCCGGAAGCGGGGCCAGCGAGCATGACCCACTACAAGAGCAACCTGCGGGACCTTGAGTTCAACCTGTTCGAGGTCTTCGGTGCGGACCGGGCGTTCGGCCAGGAGCCGTACTCGGATCTCGACGCCGACACCGCCCGCAGCTTCCTCGCCGAGCTCGACCGTCTCGCTCGCGAGGACCTCGCCGCCAGCTACACGGACAGCGACCGCAACCCGCCGGTGTTCGACCCGGCCACGCACACCGCGCCCCTGCCGGCGTCGTTCAAGAAGTCCTACCAGGCATTCATGGACTCCGAGTTCTGGCGCCTGGACCTGCCGCCCGAGCTGGGCGGCACCAACGCGCCCCGGGCCCTCTGGTGGGCGCTCGCCGAGCTGGTGCTCGGCTCGAACGCCCCCATCTGGATGTACGCCTCCGGCCCGTCCTTCGCGCACGTGCTGCACGTCGAGGGCACCGACCGGCAGAAGCAGTGGGCCAAGCTCTTCATCGACAAGCAGTGGGGCTCCACCATGGTGCTCACCGAGCCGGACGCCGGCTCGGACGTCGGTGCCGGCCGCGCCCGCGCGACGCAGCAGCCCGACGGTTCCTGGCACATCGAGGGCGTGAAGCGCTTCATCACCTCGGGCGAGCACGACCTGAGTGACAACATCGTGCACTACGTGCTGGCCCGCCCGGTCGGCGTGGAGGGCGTCGGTGGCCCCGGCACCAAGGGCCTGTCGCTCTTCGTGGTGCCGAAGTTCCACTTCGACGAGACCACCGGCGAGCTGGGTGAGCGCAACGGCGTCTACACCACGAACGTCGAGCACAAGATGGGCCTGAAGGTCTCCAACACCTGTGAGCTGACCTTCGGCGAGCACGGCGTACCGGCCAAGGGCTGGCTGCTCGGTGACAAGCACGACGGCATCCGGCAGATGTTCATGATCATCGAGTACGCCCGGATGCTGGTCGGCACCAAGGCGATCGCCACCCTCTCCACCGGCTACCTCAACGCCCTTGAGTACGCGAAGAGCCGGGTGCAGGGTGCCGACCTGATCCAGCAGGCGGACAAGGCCGCACCTCGGGTCACCATCACCCACCACCCGGACGTGCGTCGCTCGCTGCTGCTGCAGAAGTCGTACGCCGAGGGTCTTCGTGCTCTGGTCCTCTACACCGCCTCCTGGCAGGACAAGGTCGCGATCGCCGAGGCTGCCGGCGACGAGAAGGCAACCAAGCTTGCCAAGCGGGTCAACGACCTGCTGCTGCCGCTGGTCAAGGGCGTCGGGTCGGAGCGGGCCTACGAGATGCTCGGGCACGAGTCGCTGCAGACCTTCGGTGGTTCCGGGTTCCTCCAGGACTACCCGCTGGAGCAGTACGTCCGCGACGCCAAGATCGACACTCTGTACGAGGGCACCACCGCCATCCAGAGCCTGGACCTGATCTTCCGCAAGATCGTCCGGGACAACGGCAAGGCGCTGATGGCGGTAGCCGGCGAGATCCAGGAGTTCATCTCCTCCGAGGCGGGCAACGGCCAGCTCAAGGAGGAGCGGCAGGCGCTCGGTAAGGCCCTGGCCGAGGTCCAGAACATCCTCGGCGTGATGACCGGCTGGCTGGGCGAGGCACAGGGTGGTGACACCCGGGCGCTCTACAAGGTCGGGCTCAGCAGCCGGCGCTTCCTGCTGGCGATCGGTGACCTGGTCGTCGGCTGGCTGCTCCAGCGGCAGGCCGACGTGGCGCTGAAGGCCCTCGCCGGCGAGGTCTCCACCAGCGACAAGGCGTTCTACACCGGCAAGGTGGCCGCTGCCCGTTTCTTCGCCCGCGAGGTACTGCCCCGCATCGGCGCCGACCGGCGGATCATCGAGGGTGCCGACCTCGACATCATGGACCTCCCGGAGGAGGCCTTCTGACCGTGCCACGGCACGGCTGACGGTCCGGGTCGCACCACCCGGGCCGACACCGACGGCCGGCGAGGGCTCGCTGCCCCCGCCGGCCGCCGCCGTTTCCGGGCGGACGCCCCTGGCGCCGGCGGCGTTGATCGCGGTGTCGCACCGGTGGCTGGCACTGCGGGCAGCGTGAGCACGCATTGGGCCAGCCCGGCCGGGTATGCCGGCGTCGTGACGGGTAACCGTCGCGTGACCTCGAAAGGGAACGCCCAGAGCCACCGCACGGGGGAGTGCAGCGCATATGGGTGTAGGAAGCGGCATCTTTCTCATCGCGATCGGCGCGATCCTGACCTTCGCGCTGAGAGCCAACGTCTGGTGGATCGACGTACGGGCGGTCGGCTGGGTCTTCATCCTGGCCGGGCTGGCCGTACTGCTGACCACGCTCTGGTTCTGGCAGGACCGGCGTAAGCGGGCCCGGACCCTCATCGTGGA
>NZ_JBSFBM010000262.1:0-9382 GCF_053592955.1 Micromonospora sp. NPDC002411
GCAGCACGAGCGCGTCGGCGCGCGGGTGCACCGCCCGCGCGGCCGTGCTGACCGACGAACCGCAGCCGGTGCTGAACGCGGGGTTCTCCACGATCTGACAGCCGGTCAGGTCCACCTGGTCCCGGATGGCGGCCGCCGCTCCGCCGAGGGTGACGAGCAGTTGGTCGAAGCCGCACGAGCGGGCCAGGTCGAGGGTGGCGTCGAGCAGCGTCCGCCCCCGGTACGGCAGTAGTTGCTTCGCCTCGCCGAGCCGCGTCGACGCGCCCGCGGCGAGGACCAGACCGGTCAGGAACACGGGCTACGCCGCCGTGTAACTCGCGAGGCAGCCGGCGCAGCAGAACCAGAAGTCCTGCCCGTCGACCCGGGCGTGCGGGGCCGACGGGCCAACCAGCACGGTCATCCCGCACACCGGGTCGACGGCCTGCTGCGGTCGCGCGGCCGGCGTGCCGGAGGCCGGGGCCAACCCGTCCACCCGGATGGCCCGGACCACCTCACCCATGATCGACAGGGCGATCTCCGCCGGTGTACGTGCGCCGATCTCCAGACCGGCCGGTGTGTGGACGCGGGCGCGTTCCGCGTCGGTCAGGCTCAGCTCGTCGAGCAGGGCCGCGCCGCGTCGGTCGCTGGCGACGAGCGCGATGAACCCCACGCCGGCGTCGAGCGCCGCCCGGATCGCCTCCTGCTCACCCTTACCCAACCCGGCCACCACCACCGCGGTGCAGCCGGCGTCGTCGTCGGCTGCCACGACGTCGAAGTCGAGGAACGCGGCGAGGGTCGCCACAGCGGCGCTGATCGGCGTGCTCCCGACCACGCGCAGTGCCGGTGCCGGCAGCATGGGTCGGAGAAAGACCTCGATCGCGCCGCCGGAATGGCAGGGGTTGACCACCACCCGCGCCCCCGGTGCCTCCGGGAACGGGGGCGCGCCGTCGGGCAGGACACGCAGCAGCAGGGCGGTCCCGTCGCGCATGGTGTCGAGTGCCGCCGCCCGCACCGAACTCTCCGCGCAGACTCCACCCACGAAGCCCTCGATCGACCCGTCCGACCGGATCACCGCGGCGTCGCCCGGCCGGGCCGACGTCGGGTCCTGTGCGCGGACCACTGTGGCGTGGACGAACGGTTCCCGGTTGTCGGTCAGTTCCCGGGCGCGCTCGGCGATGGTGGTCATCCTCGACTCCCTCAGATCGGCGGCCGAGCCTGGCCGCGCATCGCGTCCCAGACCCGCGACGGCGTCAGCGGCATGTCGGCGTGTCGGACGCCGAAGGGCTTCAGGGCGTCCACGACCGCGTTGACGATCGCCGGTGGCGATCCCACCGTCGCGGACTCGCCCACGCCCTTCGCGCCGATCGGATGGTGCGGGGACGGCGTCACAGTGAAGCCGGTCTCCCAATCGGGTACTTCGAGGGACGTCGGGATCAGATAGTCCATCAGGGACGCGCCGAGGCAGTTGCCGTCCTCGTCGAACGCGATCATCTCCATCAGGGCCATGCCCACGCCGTCGGTGAGCCCGCCGTGCACCTGCCCCTCGATGATCATCGGGTTGATGCGGGTGCCGCAGTCGTCGACAGCGATGAACCGTCGTACCGTCACCTGCGCGGTGCCGGGGTCGATGTCCACGACGCAGATGTACGCGCCGTGCGGGTACGTCAGGTTCGACGGGTTGTAGCAGATCTGCGCCTCCAACCCGCCCTCGATGCCCTCGGGCAGGTCACCCGCGCCGTGCGCGCGCAGGGCGATGTCCTGGATCGTGACCGACCGGCCCGGGTCGCCGGCGACGTGGAACGCGCCCTTCTCCCACTCCAGGTCGGCCACCGACACCTCGAGCATTCCCGAGGCGATGATCCGGGCCTTGTCGCGGACCTTGCGGGCCACCAGGGCCGCCGCCGCACCCGACACGGGCGTCGACCGACTGCCGTACGTGCCGAGGCCGAACGGTGTGTTGTCGGTGTCGCCGTGCAGCACCTCGATGTCCGCCGGTGGGATTCCGATCTCCTCGGCGACGATCTGCGCGAACGTCGTCTCGTGCCCCTGACCCTGTGACTGCACGCTGAGGCGTACCACGGCCTTCCCGGTCGGGTGGACGCGCAGCTCGCAGCCGTCAGCCATGCCCAACCCGAGAATGTCCATGTTCTTGCGCGGCCCGGCGCCGACGGCCTCGGTGAAGAACGCGATGCCGACGCCCATCAGCTCGCCTCGGGCCCGCTTCTCCGCCTGCTCGCGGCGCAACTCGTCGTAGCCGGCCATCTCCATCGCCAGCCGCATCGTCGGCTCGTAGTTGCCCGAGTCGTACACCCAGCCGGTCTTCGTCGTGTACGGGAACTGCTCCGGCCGGATGAAGTTCTTCAACCGCAGCTCGGCCGGGTCCATGCCCAGCTCGTCGGCGAGGCAGTCGACGATCCGCTCGACCAGGTAGACCGCCTCGGTGATCCGGAACGAGCAGGCGTACGCGACGCCGCCGGGCGCCTTGTTGGTGTAGACCGCCGTCATCTTGCAGTACGCGGCCTCGATGTCGTAGCTGCCGGTGAACACACCGAAGAAGCCGGCCGGGTACTTCACCGGTGCGGCGGTGCCGTTGAACGCGCCGTGGTCGGCGAGCACGTTGGTGCGGATGCCGAGGATCCGGCCGTCCCGGGTCGCGGCGATCTCCCCACGCATGATGTAGTCGCGGGCGAAACCGGTGCTGATCAGGTTCTCCGAGCGGTCCTCCATCCATTTCACCGGCTTGCCGGTGACGATCGAGGCGACAATCGCGCAGACGTACCCGGGGTAGATCGGCACCTTGTTGCCGAACCCGCCGCCGATGTCCGGCGCGATCACCTGGATCTTGTGTTCGGGCAGGCCCGCCACGATGGCGTAGAGGGTGCGGTGCGCGTGCGGGGCCTGGGTGGTCGACCAGAGTCGCAGCTTGCCGTCGACAGCGTCGTAGTCGGCGACCGCCCCGCACGTCTCCATCGGCGCCGGGTGGACCCGGGGGTAGACGAGATCCTGGCTGACCACGACATCGGCGCGGGCGAAGACCGCCTCGGTGGCCGCCTCGTCGCCGGTCTCCCAGTCGAAGCAGTGGTTGTTCGTCTTGCCGTCCAGGTCGTCGCGGATCAGCGGTGCGTCCGGTTCGAGCGCCCGGCGCGCGTCGATCACCGGGTCGAGGACGTCGTACTCGACGTCGATCAGCTCCAGCGCGTCACGCGCCGCGTACCGGTCCTCGGCGACGACGAAGGCCACCTCCTGGCCCTGGAAACGCACCTTGTCGGTGGCGAGCACCGCCTGCACGTCGTTGGAGAGGGTCGGCATCCAGGCCAGGTTCTGCTGCGCCAGCGCGGCCCCGGTCACCACCGCCCGCACCCCGGGGGACGCCTCGGCAGCGCTCGTGTCGATGCTGACGATCCGGGCATGCGCCACCGGCGACCGGAGGATCGCCAGGTGCAGCATGCCGGGCAGTTGGACGTCGTCGACGTACCGGCCGCGACCACGCAGGAACCGCGGGTCCTCCTTGCGCAGCATCCGCCCGTACCCGACGGGCTTCTGGTCGTTGTCGTGGAACGCGTCCACGCGCTCGTTCACCGTGGTCATGCGGCGGCCTCCGCGGGCTGGCCGGCGTTGTCGATCTCGCCGGCCTCGGTCGATTCGGTGGTTTCGACGACCTGGGCAACGGCCTGCGCCTCGGCCACGGCGGCCCAGCGGACCGAGCGGACGATGGTGGCGTAACCCGTGCACCGGCAGATCTGCCCCGAGATCGCCTCCCGGATCTCCGTCTCACTCGGGTCGGGGTTGCGGTCGAGCAGCGCCCGCGCCGTCATCATCATCCCCGGCGTGCAGAAACCGCACTGCAGACCGTGGCACTGCATGAAGCCCTGCTGGATCGGGTCCAGCTCGGCGCCCTTGGCGAGGCCCTCGACGGTACGCACCTGGTGGCCGCCGGCCATCGCCGCGAGCACTGTGCACGACTTCACCGGCTCGCCGTCGAGCCAGACCACGCAGGTGCCGCAGTTGCTGGTGTCGCAGCCCCAGTGGGTGCCGGTGAGCCCGAGGACGTCGCGCAGGAAGTGCACCAGCAGCAGCCGGGCCTCGATGTCCCGGGTGACCTCGACGTCGTTGACGGTCATGGTGACCTGCATACTCAGCTCCTCGCCCGTTCGACGGCCCGGCGCAGGGTCCGCCTGGTCAGCTCGGCGGCCAGATGCCGCTTGTAGTCCGCACTGCCGCGCTGGTCGGTCACCGGGTCGCAGCTGCGCGCCGCGATCTGCCCGGCCTGCTCGTAGAGCTCCTCCGAAGGCTCCTGCCCCCGCAGCGCCGCCGAGATCTCCGGGATGCCCGTCGTGTTGGGGCCGACCGCCGCGAGCCCGACCCGGGCGTCCACGATCACGCCGCCGTCGAGCCACACCGCCGCGCCGGCCGACACCACGGCCCAGTCGCCGGCCCGGCGTTCGACCTTGGCGTACGCGCTGCCGCACCCGGGTCGCACCGGCACCCGGATCTCGACCAGGATCTCGTCGTCCGCGACGGCTGTCTCGTACGGCCCGACGTGGAACTCCTCCATGGACACGACCCGCTCCGCGCCACCCGGACCACGGATCACACACCGTGCGTCCAGCGTCGTGCAGACCGCCGAGAGGTCCTCGGACGGGTCGGCCTGGCAGAGCGAGCCGCCCAGCGTGCCCCGGTTACGCACCACCGGGTCGGCGATCACCCGCTCGGCGTCCGCGAAGATCGGGAACGCCGCCGCCAGCACCGGAGATTCGAGCAGCTCCCGATGGCGGGTGAGCGCGCCGATGCGGACCTCGTCCGGGCCCGTCTCGACGTAGCCCAACTCGGCGTGCAGGTCGTTGATGTCGATCAGGTAGTCGAAGTTGGCCAGCCGGAGCTTCATCATCGGCAGCAGGCTGTGCCCACCGGCGATCAGGCGGGCGGTCCCGCCCAGTCGTTCCAGCAGGCTGATCGCATGGTCCACACTGGTGGCTCGCTCGTACTCGAACGGTGCCGGCACCTGCATGTCGCACCTCCGCAGTCCGGCAGAATCTCTGCCGGACGGTCAGCAAAGTCAACGGCGACCTAAGCAACTGCTTAGGTCGGCGTTGACGGTGCCGCCAGGGCTCGCGGATCGTGCGGCCATGCGGGACATCGTCGACGGGCTGACGAGCTGGCGTACCGCTGGCGTCGCGTTCGCCGTCGCGACCGTCGTGCGGACCTGGCAGTCCGCGCCCCGTCCGGCCGGCGCGGCGATGGCCGTCTCGGCTCACGGCGAGGTGCTGGGCAGCATCTCGGGCGGCTGCGTCGAAGGTGCCGTCTACGAACTCTGCCGGACCGCGCTGGCGACCGGAACAGCCCACACCCAGACCTTCGGTGTCAGCGACGACGACGCGTTCGACGTCGGCCTGACCTGCGGTGGCACGATCCGGATCCTGGTGCAGCCGAGCGTCGCGATGATGGAGATCGACGAGGTGCTCGCCGCGATCCGGGACGGCCGCCCGGTCGCCACCGCGTCGGTCGAGAACGCCCAACTGGTGATCTGGCCGGACCGGATCGCCGGCAGCATCGGCGTGCCCGAGCTGGACGACGCGGTCGCCCGACAGGCGGTCGGGATGCTCGCCCTCGGCGTCACCGGCACGATCCACCTGGGTCGGCAGGGTCAGCGTCGTGGCGACGACGTTGCCGTCTTCATCCAGTCGTACGTGCCACCGCCCCGGATGATCGTCTTCGGCGCGATCGACTTCGCCGCCGCGATGGCCCGGATCGGCACATTCCTCGGCTACCACGTCACGGTCTGCGACGCCCGCCCGCTGTTCGCCACCCGCGCGCGCTTCCCGGACGTCGACGACCTCGTCGTCCAGTGGCCACACAAGTACCTGGAGTCGACGACCGTCGACGACCGCACCGTGCTGTGCGTGCTGACGCACGACCCCAAGTTCGACGTGCCGCTGCTCCAGGTCGCGCTGCACACACCCGCCCGCTACATCGGAGCGATGGGCAGCCGCCGCGCGCACGACGACCGGATGCGCCGACTGCGCGAGGCCGGTGTGGGGGAGGCGGCGCTGGCCCGGCTCTGCTCGCCGATCGGGCTGGACCTGGGCGCGCGGACACCGGAGGAGACGGCGGTGGCGATCGCCGCCGAGATCACGGCCCGGACCTGGGGCGGCTCGGGCCGCCCACTCAGCGACCTGGAAACCCCGATCCACCACGCCTGACCAGGGACCGATTTGTCACCCACCACAACTGCGTGATCGTTGAGCCGGGGCAGCTAGATCATGCGCAGGACGAGCGCGGCGGAGACCGCCAGCTCACGATCGAGCACCTGGTCGCGGGGGACGAACACCATGGCCTGACCCTCCCCGAGCACCACGTCCTCCTGTCGAGCCGTCGTCGCGCCCCGGAAGACGTGGACGGTCACGGTGTGGGGAAAGCCGGGCTCGTACGGGCGCGGGCCGCTCCACAACGGGTGCAGCTCGTCCGCTGTCAGACCCGTCTCCTCCAGCAACTCACGGCGGGCCGCCTCCTCCGGCGACTCGCCGGGCTCGACGTGGCCACCCGGCAGGCTCCACTGGCCGGGCGAGACCGCGATGTCCTCGTCGCGGTGCTGGAGCAACACCGCGCCGGACGGGTCGACCAGCAGTACGAGGGCGACGTCGTAGGTGGCCACATCGTGACGGTGTCATGCCGCCGGGAGCTTGTCGACGACGCTTCCTCGCGGCGCGCCCGGTCGCGTACCCTCCGCGCATGGACCTCGATGATCTTCCGCTGGCTGAGTTCGCGTTCCCGGGGCCGCTGCGGGACACGCTCGTGGGCGCGATCCTCTCCGGTGCGAAGACCTCGACCACGGGCCTGCTGGCCGGGTACGAGTGCGCGAACGAGCCACTGCCCGAGGTTGGTCAACTCTCCGCCGTGGTGGACTCCGCGGGCCGGCGGGTCGCGGTCATCGAACTGACCGAGGTACGGGTGATCCGTCTCGCGGACGTCGACCTGCAACACGCGCTGGACGAGGGCGAGGGCGACGAGTCCGTGGCGCAGTGGCGGGCGGGGCACGAGACGTTCTGGCACAGCGCGGAGCTCCGCGAGGAGCTGGGCGACCCCGACTTCACGGTGGACGACGACACGATGGTGGTGACCGAGCGTTTCCGGCTGGTGCACGTGGTCTGAGGCGCCGCCTTCGTTGGGCGCGGCGATCGTTGGCAGCTCAGCAGTCCGGCGCTCGGCGTGTCGAGTTGTTCAGCTGCCAACGATCAGGGCATTGCGGTGTGGGGGCATCAAGGCTCGGCACACGGCTCTATTTCGACGGTCCAGCCTCGGCCACATAGACGCCTTTGCCCGGGAATCCCTCGATCAGCTCCCGGTCTTTGAGGATGGTCATGACCCGGTTGATGGTGGAGATGTGCACATCGTGTTGTTCGGCCAGCTCGCGTGTGGACGGCAGCTTTTCACCCGGGGCGAGTTCTCCGGACTTGATCTTATCGGCGATCTCGTTGGCGATGCGCCGGTAGTCCACTCTCTCGGTCGGCATGAGTCGATCTCCGTGGGTTCCCTGGTTTCGGCAAATTCCTGGGTGCCCGACGGCAACCCACCTGGGGGAGCACGACGTACGGACTCTGCCTCCCAGGTGGGGACAAATCATGATCGCGGGGAGGGTGCCGACTGTGCCGATCGACGAGCCGATCTCCACGGCAACCGAGTTGTTCACTGCCAATAGGGTTCTGGACGTCCATTGGACCCGGGCGCTCGACCGGCCGTGGCGCGTAGGTGGGTGCTTGGAGTGCTGCGGTCGCACCAACTGTCCGCAGCTCGACTGGGCGATCGAGCTGATTGCCGACGTGGCAGCGACGATGTTCCAGAAGCGCTGATCCGTGTGTCCGGAGTCGTGCGGATCTCAACGCTGGGGCTGGTCTTCGTAACGTGGGTCGGCCACACTGCGCGGTATGCGTGATCGTTGGCGCCGGTGGGCGTGGGTCGGGGTTTTCGTCATCGGGCTGATCCTCTATCTGGCGGTGCTGCGGACCCTCGTCAGCACCAAGAATCCGAATTTCGTACCGGCGTTGATCCTGCTCGGGGCGACGTTGGTGCCGTTGACGTTCCTGACGTTCGCGCAGGCCCGCACCGGGCGGTGGCAGGTGCCGGCGTCGGTGTTGGTGACGTCGGCGTTCTTCGGCGGTGTGATCGGCACGGTCGTCGCCGGGACCCTGGAGTACGACACCCTGCGCGGCCTCGGCACGCTGCCCATGCTGTTCGTGGCACTGATCGAGGAGTCGGCGAAGCTGATCGTGCCGGTGGTGCTGCTGTTCACGGTGGTGGCCCAGCGTCGGCGTCGGGTGCCCTCGGACGGTCTGGTCATCGGCGTCGCCGCCGGCATGGGGTTCGCCGCGCTGGAGACGATGGGTTACGCGTTCAGCGCGTTGCTGAGTTCGCAGGGCAACATCGGGGCGGTGGAGCAGACGCTGTTCATCCGTGGTCTGACCGCGCCCGCCGGTCACACCGCCTGGACCGGGCTCACCGCCGGAGCCCTGTGGGCGTTGTTGGCCACGCCGAGCGCCCGCCGGTTGTTCGGATTCATCGGCACGTTCGTGGGCGTCGTCGTCCTGCACACCCTCTGGGACACGTTCACCGGCTCGCTGGTCTTCGTCGTGGTGGCGCTCGTCAGCATCGGCTGGCTGTTCTGGGAGCTGCACCGCTACCGGACCTTCAACGACCACCCCGTCGGCCAGTTGCCACCGCACTGACCATCGCCGCACTCCATGCCTCTCCCGGCCGCACCGAGGGCCGGGGGAGGCATGACTGTTCGTGATCCCGCTGCGACGGGGACGGCACCTCGACTAATGTCAGGCTGTTCACATTTTGTGTGATTAGTCGGGAAGGTGCGCGATGGGGGTGCCTCGCTGGATTGAGGGTTGGCCGGTCTACCGGCAGCTCACCGGCACCGACCCACTCGGCCGGGGCGCGGCGGCCAAGTCCGCTGGATCCCGCGCACTCACCGCCCGTACCGACACCGCCGACTCGATGGCCCGGTCCGTCTGCCCGTACTGCGCCGTCGGTTGCGGCCAGCGGGTGTACGTGAAGGACGGGCAGGTCAGTCAGATCGAGGGCGACCCGGACAGCCCGATCTCGCGGGGTCGGCTCTGCCCGAAGGGCTCGGCCAGCAAGAGCCTGGTGACCAGCCCACTGCGGCAGACCAAGGTCCGCTACCGCCGGCCGTACGGCACCGAGTGGGAGGACCTCGACCTCGACACCGCGCTCAACATGATCGCCGACCGGGTGCTGGCCGCCCGCGACGAGACCTGGGAGGACGTCGACCCCGAGGGGCGACCGCTCAACCGGACGCTGGGCATCTCCAGCCTGGGCGGGGCGACGCTGGCCGACGCCACCGAGCGTTACGCCCTGCGTGCTGTCCAGGCGTACTCCGACC
>NZ_JBSFBM010000263.1:0-9381 GCF_053592955.1 Micromonospora sp. NPDC002411
CGGGAAGGTCGCCCAACCCAGCAGGTCGTCGCTCAGTTCGCCGAGGTAGATGTTGAGCGTGTTCTTGCCGCCGACCCGCAGTGAGGACTTCATCGCCCACGGGCCTCGGCGCGGGCGGGCTCACAGGGTTCGGCGCAGGCGGGCTCACAGGGCTCGGCGGCCCCGCGTAGGCCGGGGCCGGCAGCGCCTTGCGCAGTGGCAGGTCGGTCAACGCACCCTCGGCCACCGGCAACTCGGGCTGGTCCAGCACCGTCGGGGCGATCCCCAACTCGGCGTGCAGCATCCGGGCCACCAGCGGGATCCGGGACGATCCACCGACGAGGAACAACCCGGCGAGCTGATCGGGGCGCAGACCAGCCTCGGCGATCACTTCCCGGGCACGCTCGACCGCCCGGTGCAGCAACGGCGTGGCCACCCGCTCGACGTCGTCCCGGGTCAGCTGGACCGTCTCGGCCACCCCCGGCACGGCCACCGGTGCGACAGTGGACCGGGACAGCGTCTCCTTCGCACTCCGTACCTCGTCCCAGAGCCGCACCTGGTCGCGGCGCTGCGCCGGGTCCGTCGGTCGGACCAGCCTCGCCCACTGCGCGGCGTGCCGCTCACCGACCACCTCGCCGACCCGCCGCACCAGGGCGGCGTCGAGGTCGAGGCCGCCCAGGTCGGGCAGGCCACCGTCGGCGACGACGCTGAAGCCGGAGTCCCCCCACGGGTCGGCGCCCTCGTTGCGCAGCACCGCGACGTCGAGCGTCCCGCCGCCGAAGTCGAACACGGCGATCGCGCCGCCCACCGGAACAGGCCTCTGCAACACCTGCGTGTAGTAGCGGGCGGCTGCCACCGGCTCCCGCAGCAGCCGGGTGCCCGGCGGCGTCGGCCCGGCGAGGGTGTGCTCGGCGACCTGCGGCCAGCCCGCCAGCAGCAACGCGTCGGCCAGCACCTGCCGTCGCGTCGCGTCCCAGGCGGCCGGGCAGGTGAGGACGGCCGGGGGCAGGAAGCCGACGGCACCGACCGCGGCCCGCCCGACCGCCGCCAGCACCGCGGCAAGCAGGTCGGCCGGCGGGTACGGGCGGTCGCCGAGCAGCACCGTCGGCTCGTCCACCCGACGCTTCGGGTTCGCCTCGAACCGGGCCGGGTCGGTCTGCGCCAACCGTCGGGCGTCCCAGCCGGTGTGCAGGGTGCCGTCCGGGTCGGCGTACACGGCGGAAGGGCTGAGCGGTTGACCGTCCATCAGCAGCGGACGGGTCCGCCCGTCCGGCCAGCGCAGCACCGCGACCGTGTTGGACGTACCGAGGTCGACGCCGAGGGCGAAACCCTCGTGCTGGCCTGCCATCTGCCCGTTACCTCCGCCGAGACGAGGGGAATTCGACCCCGCATCGTACGCAGGCCGCGCCGCCCCACTGATCACTCGGTCAGGGAAGCCGGTGATCCCGGCTCAGTGGGCGGACCGGACGGCGACGATCTGGCCTCCGCTGGTCTCCCCGGTGGGGCGGAACCCGAGCTTGAGGTAGAACCCCTCCGGGCCGTCCTCCCCCGATTCCCAGGTGGTGTAGACCCGGTCGTGCCCTCGCCTGCGGGCCTCCGCGCGGACGGCGTCCACCGCGTAGCGGCCGTACCCCCGGCCCTGCTGCTCGGCGGCGATGTTCAGCCGCCACAGGCCCGAGCGCCTGTCGTCCGGTCGGTCCCACTCGATGTCGAAGAAGCCCATCAGGAAGCCGACGATCTCGTCACCCTCCACGATCAGTCGTGGCCAGGCGATCTCGGGTTGCGCGTACGCCTCGGCGAGGGACCAGGCGACCGGCGATGAGTACTTCTCCTGGTCGGGTCGTACGGTCAGCCGGCACGCGGCTTCCACGTTGTGTTCAGTGATCTTCACCAGTGCGGGCACGCTGGCCACCATACCGAGCGGGATCCGTCAGCAGGCCGTCGAGCAGCCCGCGCAGTCCGAAGCCGCCACGCAACGAGAAGCCACCCGTGCCCATCAGAGCCTCCGGGGCATCTGGTGATCAGAGATGGGCTGTGCCGCGCGCATCAGCCGGAGCTGACCGATCTCCGCGACGTTCTTCATCAACTCGGCGTTGACCCAGCCGATCGTGTGCGTGACAGTGTGGTCGGTGTCGTTCTGCCACGGGAACGTGGCGACGCTGTCGAGGTCTGCCTCGGTGAGACTGTCGAGAACACCCCACCACTCGGTACGCATCCCGCGCAGCCACACGACGGTCGGCTCCCCCGCGCCCGGCCATGCGACATCCACGCGCTCCCGCGGTGGTCGGCCCCGAAGATGATCGATGGCGACCGTCCACCACCAGCCCATGTGCCAGGTCAGCCAGCCGATCGTCGGCACCGGAATCGGGTCGGGCTCGGTGTCGGCCCAGTCCGGGGTCCAGCTGCCGTCGGCGCCGCGCCGCACGGACCAACAGTGCGTGGCCGGCTCCCAGAGGAAGTCCTCGGGTGCGAGTCGTTCGAGGTGGTATTCGAACAGCGACCAGGTCAGGTCGAACTGCCAGCGCAGGAGGGCAAGGGACGGTACGGACATCCGGGAAT
The DNA here is from genome assembly GCF_053592955.1 of Micromonospora sp. NPDC002411. Taxonomy (NCBI): domain Bacteria; kingdom Bacillati; phylum Actinomycetota; class Actinomycetes; order Micromonosporales; family Micromonosporaceae; genus Micromonospora; species Micromonospora sp. NPDC002411. The sequence continues at coordinate 2,539 of NZ_JBSFBM010000263.1, forward strand.
CCTGCCGGACACCGGCGTCGCCGTCGACCGGATAATCGCTCTGAGCGTGATGCCTGTGTGGCATCAAGATGCCGCAGCGGCATCACGCTCGCAGCGAATGCTGCTTCGGTGCGCGAGCCAGCGCGTGCCGGCGTGGGCCAGCGCGAACGATCAGGCGGCGGGGGCGTCATCGGCGGGGCAGCGGTCGGAGAGGGCGTAGCGGAGCAGGACCACGTCGCCGATCTGGCGGGCCTCGGCGAGCCGGGCGCGACGGCCGGGGTGCCAGGGGAAGCGACCCTCACCGACGAACCGGGGCGCCCGCCCGTCGCCGACGAAGAACGGGGCGACCACCAGGTGCAGCTCGTCGGCGAGACCGGCGGCGAGGAACTGCGCGTGCACCGTCCCGCCACCCTCCACCATCAGCCGCCGTACGCCCCGCGCGGCCAGGTCGGTCAGCATCCAGTCGGGGTCGACCGGCTCCCCCGCGTCGACAACGGTGGCCAGGCGGCCGAGGCGTTCCCGGGACTTCTCCACCGCGCCGGTAGCGCAGTAGACGAGCCGGGTCGACTCGCCAGCGGTGAAGAAGCGCGCGGTGGGGTCGAGGTCACCCTGGGCGGTCAACGTGACCTTGGCGGGCGACTCGGGTCGGCCGGTCGCCACCCGCTCGGCCCGTCGGTCCGCCGAACGCACCAGCAGCCGAGGATCGTCGCGGCGGACCGTGCCGGCGCCGACCAGGATCGCGTCGCAGCTGGCCCGGACCGCGTCGACCCGGTCCAGGTCGTCCTCGTTGGAGAGCAGCAACCGTTGGTCGGAGGCGTCGTCGATGTACCCGTCGATCGATGCGGCGCAACTGAGCAGCACGTACGGCCGCGTGGACTCCGACCGGCCGCTCATCGGGAGGCGGGACGGTCGGAGGTGCGAGTCGGAAGCGCTTCCGCCGCCTCGGTCTCCGCCGCCTTGGCCGCCTTGGCCGCCAGGTAGCCGGCGTTGGCCGGGGAGAGGAACACGCTGGTGGGCACCCGTTCGGCGACGTCCACGCCCAACCGCGTCAACTGCTCGGCCTTGTCGGGGTTGCTGCTGAGCAGTCGGACCCGCGGCACGCCCAGCGTGGCCAGCATCTGCGCGGCGACCGTGTAGTCCCGCTCGTCCTCGCCCCGACCCAGCGCCACGTTGGCCTGGTAGGTGTCCAGACCGGCGTCCTGCAACGCGTACGCGTCGAGCTTGGCGTACAGGCCGATGCCCCGGCCCTCCTGCCGCAGGTAGAGCAGGAAGCCGCCGGTCTCGGCGATCCGCTGCACCGCCTCGTGCAACTGCGGCCCGCAGTCGCAGCGTTGGCTGCCAAACACGTCGCCGGTCAGACACTCGCTGTGGGGGCGGACCAGCGGGGGTTCTCCGCCGGCGGCGAGCCGGTCCAGTGCGCCCGCCCAGTCGCCCAGGCCGAAGGCCAGGTGCTCCCGACCGTCCACGAGGCCCTTGAACGTGAACACCCGGACGGTCGTGGCGTAGCCGTTGGGAAACGTCAGCGGCACGGTGACCTGCGTACGGATCGTGGCTACCGGCAATGCTTCGGGCATGGGACTCCTCTGTCCGGCGTCACCGACACGCGGCGACGCGTACGTCTCACCACCCACTCAACACCCGCCAGCAGAGGCGGCTTCCCGGGCGGGGGCCGGGGTCCGGGAACGCCGGGCCAGCAGCACGGCGGCTCCGGGCAGGCTGGCGACCAACACCAGTGCACCGTAGACAGTGGCGGTCGCGACACCCTCGGCCGCGCTGAGCCCGGCAGCGCCGAACACCCACGCGGCCACCCCCTCGCGGGGCCCGAAGCCGGCGACGTTCAGCGGCAGGCCCATGGCGAGCAGGGCCAGCAGTGTCAACGGCAGCAGCCGCGACAGGGGGGCGTCCGACCCGGCGGTCCGTGCCGCCACCAGGAAGGTGGCGAGGTGACCGGCGACCATGACAGCGGAGGCGATCAGCACGCCGAGCCAGGTGCGCCGAGCCAGCAGGCCGGAGCGCACGTCCGCCACGGCGGTGCGCAGCGCCCGCGCCCAGCGGGACGGGCCGGCGTTCGGCACGGCCCGGGCCACCAGCACGGCGACCAGCCCACCTCCGACCAGCAGCGCGGCGGCGAGCGGCAGGTACGGCCGCACCGGCGACGGGAAGGCCGCGAGCACCACCAGCGCGACGCCGACCAGGACCACCTGCCCGGCGGTACGTTCCCACACCACCGCGCGGATGCCCCGGCTCACGTCACCGGCGTCACGGCCGTGGCGTACCGCCCGGTGCACGTCGCCGAGCATCCCGCCCGGCAGGGTGGCGTTGAGGAACACCGCCCGGTAGCAGTGCGCCACAGCTGTCGCCAGCGGCAGCCGTACGCCGAGGCCGCCGGCGACCAGGCTCCACCGCCAGGCCGCGCAGACCGTGGTGAGCACCCCGATGGCCAGCGCCGCGCCCAACGCGGGCGCGTCGATCAGCCGCACCCCGGCGAGGAACGGGCCGCTGCCCACCTGCCACAACAGGACGGCGAGCAGACCCACCCCACCGACCACTCGTGCCCAGGCCCAGAACATCGGCGTCGGCCCTCCCCTTGAAGATCGTCCACTTGCCCTAGTGCACGTACCCAGGGCGTGAACGGTTCATCCACCGGCGAGGAGGTCACTGTGTTCGACCAGCACGGTGAGCTGTCCGGCCGCAGCCTCGTCCAGCCGACGGCGGGCGTACGCCCGGGCCGGGCCGGCCAGCTCGGGGCGCTGCTCGCACGCCGCGCCCAGCCAACCCCGCAGCCACTCGGCGGCCAGGTCGGCCTGCTCCGGGCCGAGCCGCCACGGGCTGGGCCGTTCCCGCACGTCGACGCCGTGGCGGGCGAACGCGGCGACGGTGGCGGCCACGGCGTCCGGGCCGAGCAGTCGGCGACCGTCGACGGTACGTCGCTGGTGCTCGTTGAACGCGGCCTCGACCGCCGCGTCCAGCGGGTCGGCCGGGGTGAGCAGGACCCGCCCGGTCACCGAGACGGCGAAGAGGGTGGGCCGGCCGACACAGGCGGCGACCACCCGTTCGATCTCCTCAGCGGTGAGCATGTCCAGCAGCGCGGACGCGGTGACCAGGGAAGCATCAGCCAGGTCGGCGGCGTCGAGCCGGGTGAGATCACCGCAGCGGGTGCTGACGGTCACCGGTGCGCCGTCGGCGGCGACCACCCCGGCCATGCCCTCGGCGACCCGGGCCAGCAGCTCCGCGTCCCGGTCGTGCAGCACCCAGTGCTGGGGACCGGGTAGGCGGGCGGCCACCCAACGGCTCATCGAGCCGGTGCCGCTGCCCAGGTCGTGGATCACCGTCGGGGTCGCGCCGGCCAGTCGGGGGCGGACGGCGTCCAGCAGGTCCTCGGCACGTGCCGCCGCGTCCGCCGGCTCACGCAGGCGCAGCCAGTCGGCGAACGACAGGGTCTCCTCGACGGTCATCCCGCCACCTCCTCCAGCGCGGCGGCCAGCAACGCGGTGGTCACCGGCCAGTCCGTCAGGGTGTCGCGCCGGGCCAGGGCGGCCCGCCGCAGCCGGACGCGTAGCGCGTCGTCGGTCAGCCAACTGATCAACGCCCCGGCCAGCGCGGCCGCGTCGTCGGGCGCGACCAGCAGGCCCGGCCGGTCCCCGTCGGGCGCGTACCCGAGCGCCTCCGGGAGCCCACCGACCTCGGTGGCCAGCACCGGCAGGCCGCGGGCCAGCGCCTCCGTGACGACCATGCCGTACGTCTCACCCCTGGACGGGAGCACCAGAAGGTCGGCGTCGTCGTACGCGGCGTCCAGCGCCGCACCGGTCAGCGGGCCCGCGAATCGCACCCGTTCGGTGAGGCCGGCGCCGGTGAGCCGTTCGCGCAGCCGTCGCACCAGATCCGGCTCCCGGTGCAGGGTGCCCGCGCACACCATCGTCCAGGGCAGCCCGACCACCGTGGACAAGGCGTCGACGAGCACGTCGTACCCCTTGTGATGGGTGACCGCCGCAACGCAGAGCAACCGTTTGCCGGTGACCGAGCCCGGTGCCGCCGGCGCCGGTCGCACCCCGGGCGGCGCGGCCCGGACGCGGTCGGCGAGGGCCCGGTGGCGGGTGACGAGGTGGCGGCGGGTCCACTCGCTGGTGGTCACCACGGCCCGCGCGGTGGCCAGCGCCCGGGCCTCCGCCTCGTCGTCGAGCGGCAGGTGCACGAGGACGACCAGGCGCAGCCGGCGGGCGTGCGGGACGAGCAGGTCCGGCACGGACGAGGCGATCAGGCCGTCGAGCAGCACCACGCCGTCGTCGGGCAGGGCAGCGAGGAGCTCGGCCAGCTTCGCCCGGTCGGCCGGGTCGGGGTCCGGCCACGCGCCGGACACCGGGTGCTCGCGCACCGACCAGCCATGCTCCCCGAGCCCGGCGCAGATCCGCCGGTCGTAGGTGTTGCCACCGCTGGGAGCTGCGGGATCGTCGATGTCGCCGGGCAGGACGACGTGCACCGAACGGCCGGTCGTGTCCGACCCGTCGGCGGGCGCCGCCCGCCCGGCATCGATCACAGCGACCGCTCGTAGCTGGCCCAGGCGATGTGCGACTCATGCAGGGTGACGGTGATGCCGGTGAGGTCCCGCGCTCCCGCGCCCAGGTCGCCGGCGTGCACGCGCTCGACCAGCCGGTCCGCGATCGTGCGGGCCAGCACCTCGGTGGTGGTGTTCACCCCGGCGAAGGCCGGCTCGTCGTCCAGGTTGCGGTAGGTCAGGTCGCCCAGCACGGCCCGCAGCTGCTCGGTGGCCAGGCCGATGTCGACGACGATCCCGTCGGCGTCCAGGTCGGGCCGGCGGAACGTCGCGTCCACCACGAACGTCGCCCCGTGCAGACGTTGGGCCGGGCCGAACACCTCGCCCCGGAAACTGTGGGCGATCATGATGTGATCCCGAACGGTCACGCTGAACACTGTCACTCCCCGTCGTCGTAGGTGATGAGGTGGCAGAGCGCGGGCAGGTCGCCCGTACTCAGTCGGGCAAGCACGTCGGGCAGGTCCGTGAACCGGGACGCGCCGGTGATCAGGGCGTCGAAGGCCGGGTCGTCGAGCAGGTCCAGGGCGAGCGCCAGCCGGTCGGCGTAGCTGCGCCGTCCCCGCCGGGCGGGCGCGACCATGCCGACCTGACTGCTGCGTACGGTCAGCCGGCCCGAGTGGAACGACCCACCCAGCGACACCTGCACCGGGCGATCGCCGTACCAGCTCAGCTCGACGACGGTGCCCTCCGGCGCGAGCAGGTCCAGCGACCGTTGCAGGCCGGCGCTGGTGGCGCTGGCGTGCACGACGAGGTCACGGTCGCCGCTCGCGTCATCGGGGTGGGCGAAGCGCACGCCGAGCGCGCCGGCCACCCCGGCCTTGCGGGCGTCGGTGTCGACCAGTTGGACGTCCACGCCTGGGTACCGGGCGAGCAACGCGGCGACGCAGCAGCCCACCATGCCCGCGCCGATGACGGTGACCCGGTCTCCGATCAGCGGCGCGGCGTCCCACAGCGCGTTGACGGCGGTCTCCACAGTGCCGGCGAGCACCGCCCGGGCGGGAGGCACCCCGTCCGGCACGGGCACCACGGCGGTGGCCGGCACGACGTACGCGCTCTGGTGCGGGTGCAGGCAGAACACCGTACGCCCGAGCAGGTCGGTGGGCCCCTGCTCGACCACGCCGACACTGAGGTAGCCGTACTTCACCGGGCCGGGGAAGTCACCCTCCTGAAACGGCGCGCGCATCGCGGCGTACTGGTCGGGGGGCACCCGGCCGGCGAAGACCAGCGTCTCGGTGCCCCGGCTGACCCCGGAGTAGCGGGCCCGCACCAGCACCTCGTCGGGCCCTGGTGCGGGAAGCGTCACCGGGCGGATCTCCGCCGCGCCGGGCTCGCGCACCCAGCAGGCGTACGCCTCGCGGTCCACCGTCGCGCACCTCGTCTCCTGCTCCGGCCAGACCCGACGGTCCGGCTTCCGTGCCCCGGTCGGGGTCGTCGATCATAAACACGGCGCTACGGTGTGCGCGGTTCGAAGCCGTCCCCAGTGATCTCTATTCCGGACAAAACGGGCACCCCCTTGCTTATGGCCCAACGCTTCCCACCTCGGTCAACCGCCAGACCCTGCTCGCGACGTCGTAAACCACCCTGCGATCGACCTGTTCCGGGACCGACTGACCAAGCCGCCACGATTCGGAAGTGGCATACAGATCGACGACCACCGAACCCCGCGTCGCCGGGCCCAGCTCGCCGACCCAGTGCCGGCCCTCCTCGATCAGCCTCTCCACGGTCTCGACGTCGGGCGCTGTCACCTCCGCCACAGTGGTGTCGACAAGGGCCGAGCCGACCAGCAAGGCCAGGAGCCGGCCGAGGACCGCCGCAGGCACCGTACGGTCCGTCGTCTCGACAGCCACGTAGCAGTCGTCGTGCCCGGAGTACAACAGGCGTGAGCCCGCCAGAGCAGGCAGGACCGGCTCGTCGTACGTGGCCGCTCCGATGACGACGATCATCTCGTCGATGCGCTCGGCGGAAGGCGTGCCCGGCACGTCGAGGAATGTCAGCTCGTACGGGTACCAACCGGCCAGGAACCGGGGCAGCTCCTCCCGGCTGATCAGCAGGGCCTCTTCGCTGAGGCCGACGACGCCGGACGCCAGGGCGCCGACCTGATGTACCACGACGTTGACGCCCTGCTCCGCCGCGATCCGCGACGGCCGCCACTGTCGATAGTCCTCGTCCAGGAAGCTGTTGGTCTCCAGGCCGACAACCATGATGGTGTCGTTCCCGGCGGGCCGTGTTCGAGGCGCAGTTCCTTGAGGTGCTTCCAGGCCCTACCCACCACCGGCCCCGGCGGCACGCCGAGCAGCTCCATGATCGCGTTG
>NZ_JBSFBM010000264.1:0-9368 GCF_053592955.1 Micromonospora sp. NPDC002411
AAGACGGCGACCAGCAGGTAGCAGAAGATCTCGTAGGCGAGAGTCCACAATGACCCGTTGAGCGTATTCCCGCCCTGCCACCGCCAGTATCGTCGCGACCGGCGGCCTCGACGCGGGCAACGCCGCCCCGTTCCTGCAAGCGGGCGTACGGGTGGTGGCGGTCGGGTCGGCCCTGTCCGACCCGAGCCAGCTGGACCGGCTCGCCGAACTGGCCACTGCGGGCGCGTCCGCGAGGTGAACCAGCGGTGGCGGGTTTGTGCCATGGCTCAAACGCGCCGCCGTTTGGTGGGGGACGAGAGGTGGGCGTGGCATCGATGCTGTGCTGCGTACCACTTCTCGACACAAAGAGGTCATCTTGGCTCTGTCTCACCGGCGTCGCCGAACTGGGCTGATCGCCCTCGGCGCCGCCCTCACCCTGGCGGCCGGGTTCACCCCACCCGCCGCGGGGGCGTCCGCCGCCCCGCCCACCAGCCCCGAACGCCCGGCCGGGATTCCTCCCGCCGCAGCCGGACGCGCGTCGACCGTCACCCTGATCACCGGTGACACGGTCACTGTCACCACCGGCGCGGACGGCAGCACCGTCTCGACAGTGCGCCGGCCGGACGGCAGCACGCCGAGCTTCCACCGCACCGTCCTCGACGGCGACACCTACGTCTACCCGGACACGGCGCTGTCGTACGTCACGGGCGGTGTGCTGGACCGGCAGCTGTTCAACGTCACCGACCTCATCGCCGACGGGTACGACGACGCGCACACCGACAAGTTGCCGCTGATCGTCACCATGACCGACGCGGCGGCCCGGGCCCGCACCCGACCCACGGTGGACGGTGCCACGCTGGTCCGGCCGTTGGACAGCGTGCAGGGCGCGGCGCTGACCCGCGAGCGTTCCACCGCCGGCCGGTTCTGGGCCGCGCTGACGGCCGGCTCGGCCCGCCGTACGGGCGACGCCCCGGTCCTGGCCAACGGCATCGCCAAGGTGTGGCTGGACGGTCGGGTGCACGCCGACCTGGCCGAGTCCACCGCGCAGATCGGCGCGCCGACGCTGTGGGCCGAGGGCAACACCGCCGCTGGTGTCGACGTGGCGGTCCTCGACTCCGGTGCGGACGCCGAGCACCCGGACCTCGCCGGCCAGATCGCCGAGTCCAGCAGCTTCGTGCCGTCGGAGCCCGACATCCTCGACTACAAGGGCCATGGCACCCACGTCGCCTCGACGATTGCCGGAACCGGCGCGGCCTCCGGCGGTGTCGAGAAGGGCGTCGCCCCCGGCGCCCGGCTGCACATCGGCAAGGTCCTCAACAGCGAGGGCAGCGGCCAGGACTCGTGGATCATCGCCGGTATGGAGTGGGCGGCCCGCGAGCAGAAGGCCCGGGTCGTCAGCATGAGCCTGGGCGGTGAGGCCACCGACGGCAGCGACCCGATGAGCCAGGCGGTCGACCGCCTCAGCGCCGAGACTGGCGCCCTCTTCGTGATCGCGGCCGGCAACAGCGGCCCGGCGAGCATCGGCAGCCCCGGTGCCGCCGACTCCGCGCTGACCGTCGGTGCGGTCGACGCCACCGACCACCTGGCCGACTTCTCCAGCCAGGGCCCGCGCGCGGGCGACGGCGGGCTCAAGCCCGAGATCACCGCGCCCGGCGTGGACATCCTGGCCGCCCGCTCCCACCTGGTCCGTGGCGGCTCCGGGGACTACACGCTGATGAGCGGCACGTCGATGGCCACCCCGCACGTGGCCGGCACGGCCGCGTTGGTCGCCGCCGCGCACCCCGACTGGACCGGTCAGCGGATCAAGGAGGCGCTGGTCAGCACGGTCAAGGCCACGCCCGGGTACACCCCGTACCAGGCCGGTGCCGGCCGGGTGGACGCGGTCGCCGCCGCGCACGCCACCGTCTTCGCCACCCCGAGCGCGTACTCCGGCTTCCAGGGCTGGCCGCAGCAGCCCGGATCGACTGTCGACCGGACGGTCACCTACACCAACGTCGGTGGCGCGCCGGTCACCCTGAAGCTGGCCGTCGAGGCGGCCACCGCACCGGCCGGCCTCTTCGCCCTCTCCGCCGACACGGTCACCGTGCCCGCCGGCGGCACCGCCACCGTGACGGTCACCGCGGCCTACGACAAGCTGCCGGTGGAGAAGCAGGTCAGTGGCATGATCGTCGCCACCGACGACACCGGCACGGTCCGTGGCCGCACCCTGATCGGGGCGGGCAAGGAGGGCCAGCGGCAGAACCTGACGCTCGTCGCGAAGGACCGCGACGGCAAGCCACTCGTCGGCAAGGTCATCCTCACCACCGACGGCCTGTTCACCGCCGTGGACCTGCCCGAGAGCGGCACCGCGACACTGCGGCTGCCGGTAGCCACCTGGTCCGGCTGGATCTCCGCGGACGTGCGCGGCGTGCACGGGCCGCGCTCCAAGGGCATGGCGATGCTCAGCTTCACCGACGTCACACTGGACCGGGACCGGACCGTCACCCTCGACGCTCGGGCTGCCCGGCAGGTGCGGGCCGTCGTGCCGCAGGAGGCCACCGCCACGTCGTTGCGGATGGACATCCACAGGTCCTCCGGGGCCAGTCTCACCGAAAGTCAGGTGCTGCCCGACGACTCGTACGACAGCATGTGGGCGTTGCCGACGGGCCGTAAGGTCACCGACGGCGAGTTCGAGTTCGGTGCGCGGTGGCGGTTGGAACAGCCGCCGTTGACCGTCTCGGCCGGCGGCCGCTCGTACGACGATCTGATGGTGAAGCGTTCGACCCCGGCGCTGCCGGCCGGTCGTCGTCAGCTGGACGCGGTCTATGTCGCCGACGCGTCGGCGGCCGGGTTGGCGAAGCGGCCGGTCCGGGACCGGGCCGTGGTGGTCAGGCGCAGCGACACCGTGGACATCGCCACCCAGGCGCAGGCCGCCGCCGCGGCCGGAGCCACGCTGCTGCTGGTCGTCAACGACGGTGTCGGGCGGCTCCAGCCGTGGGACGAGTTCGCGTGGAGCCCGGAGAGCCCCGCCCCGGTGACCGTCGCCACCCTCGGTGCCGACGAGGGCGACCAGCTCATCGCCTCCCTGGAGCGCGGCGCGGTGCGGCTGACCGTCGAGTCGCACCCGGAGACCAGCTACCTGTACGACGTGGCGCACCACTGGACCGGCGCGGTGCCGGGCGACCTCACCTACCGGCCGACGAAGCGGGACCTGGCCCGGGTGGACGTGGAGTTCCGCAACTACCGGCAGGGCAAGGCGTTGGAGTTCCGCACCGACATCTGGCGGGGCTGGGCGTCGAGCAACCAGGAGACTGCCCCGGCGCAGGGCCGGCGCACCGACTGGGTGAGCGCCGACCAGCGGTGGGTCGACGACGCGTTCATCGCCGGCGAGACCGGTCAGCACCTGATGGGGGTGACCGCCTACCCGGCCGGCAAGCCGAGCACGGTCCGCTGGTTCGGGCCGATCCAGCGCCCTCGGATGGGCGGGAACTACGTGCCCGTGCGGTACCTGGACACCGTCTACCTGCCCGCGCCCGGGTGGGGCGACGGCGGTGGCCACATCGGTGAGGCGTACGCGAACTTCGACATGGTCAACCGGACCACCCTCTACCAGGGGGACAAGGAGCTGAACTGGGGCAACGCCGAGTACCTCCAGGTGTCCGCCCTGCCTGCACAGCGACTGCCGTACCGACTGGTGGTGGAGAACGACAGGGCCGCCTGGACCAACCCGTACTCGCGGCGGACCCGCACCGAGTGGGGCTTCCGCTCGGCGGTCACCGGGGAGGAGTCGGCGGAGGTGCTGCCGATGATCCAGCTGGACTACCAGGTGGACATCGACCGGGACGGAAAGGCGTCGCGGCGCGCGCCGCTCACCGTGGTCGCCTCGCACCTGCCCGACGTCTCCGGCACGGTCGGCGCGGTGACCGTGGAGGTGTCCTACGACGACGGCGCGACCTGGCAGAAGCCGCGGTTGACCCGGCACGGCGACGGGTGGCGTCTGGCGCTGGCCGCGCCGGCGAAGGCCAGCTTCGTCAGCCTGCGGACCGCCGCGCGCGATGCCGCCGGCAACACCGTGGACCAGAGCATCACCCGGGCGTTCGGTCTGCGCTGACGCCACGGTCACCGGCCGCCGGTCGAGCTGCGCGAGGCAGCCCGATCGGCGGCCGGTCCGTTTCAGCCCGTCGGTCGGTCCAGGAAGAGCAGGCGGGCGCGTTTCTCCGGCAGGTCGATCAGTGGTCCGGGCCGGAATCCGGTACGCAGGAACCGGTTGATGGCCCGCTCGTTGCGGGCGTCCGGCTCGATCACGACCCGCCGTCGGCCCGGGTCGGCGAGGACGAAGTCGAGGATCGCGCCGAACAACGCGCCGGTGAACCCGCGTTCGACAGTTGTCGGAGGCCCGATGAGCAGGTGGACCCCGACGTCGCCGGGGCGTACGTCGTAGCAGTCGCCGACCGGGTCCGCCTCGGGCTGGTAGGTCTGTGCCAACGCGGCCGGCACCCCGTCGCGGTGCACCAGGTACGCGTGGTGGGTGACCAGCGAGTCCAGGTACGCGTAGATCTCGTGCACCCGTTCGCGGCTCGCCTCCCGCATCCCCCAGAAGCGGGCCCGGTCCTGGGTGACCCAGCCGTGCAGCAGGTCGACGTCCTCGTCCGGCCGCACCGGGCGGATGGTGACCGTCCCGAATCCGTCGACCTCGCTGTGGTGGTGGTGTCGGTCAGTGCTCATCCGGCTCCTCGACGAGTCGGTCCCAGTCGGTGACGATCGGCAGCAGCTCGCCCGCCAACCACGCGGGGCCTTGGTCGGCGTGGTGCGTGTCGCCGGGCACTCCGCACGCGCCCAGCGGCACCACCCAGCGGCTGTCCTCGCGCCGCGCCAGATCCCAGACGAAACGCGCCGCCGGGCCCCGGAAACACCAGTGGGTGACCCCGGGGACGCTGGACGTGGACAGCACGCAGTCGTGGTCGCCGTCGAGGCGGGGGCCGGGGCCGGCGTCCGGGTCGGGCAGCGCCCGCCAGGCCGCCAACCGGTGCAGGTCCCCCCAGCGCGCCGGCCCGGCCGTCGCCTCGGCGACCTCCTCGGCCACCGCGCGCACCACCGCCGCCGGGTCCACGCCGGGCAGCGGACGTCCGCCGAGCAGGTGCTCCAGCGCGTAACCGACGCGCGGCGTCACCGCCAACCAGGGCGCGAACACCTCGGGGTACGCGGGCGGCTCGGCCAGCGCGGCCAGCGCCGGGTGCGCGGCGATCCGCCGTACGACAGCCGCCCGCACTGTGGCGAAGGCCGCCGCGTCGGCGCTGTCGGCGGTCATCCGTCGGTCCCAGCGCAGCAGCCGGTCGCGCAGCGCGGCGGCCTCCGGGCTGAGCCCGTCCGACTCGGCCAGCACCGTCAGCAGTGGCCCTGCCGAGCCCAGGTACGTGTCGGTGTGCACCGCTGCCATCTTGTCGGCCGTCCAGCCCTGCCCGGCGTCGAGCAGTTCGGCGATGCGGCGTGCCCGGTGCGGCGCGGCGAACTCCACCCCCAACAGCGTCGCCAGGCCACGCTCGTTCGCCATCACCGCCCTACCGGCCACCTCGGCGCGGGGCATCGGCGCGTACCACCCCTGCCAGGTGTACGCGTCGTCCCACGCGGGGACGATCCGCCGGCCGTTGTCCGGATGCCGTACCGGAATCGCCCCGGCGACCCGGTGCAGCAGCCCGCCGACGGTGTCCGCCGCCTGCACCACGTTGACCGGCTCCACCCAGTGCCGCAGCGCGTGGTCCACATCGGTCACGGTGCGGGCGCGCAGCAGCTCCGGCAGCGTCGCGAAACCCAGCTCGGCGCGGACCCGGGGCGGGTAGCGCAGGCTGATCGCCGTCTCGTCGCCGGGCCCGCCGACGATCACCGGACCCCGGTCGGTCTCCATCACCTCGACCTCGACCGGGTCCGCCCCGGCCACCTCGATCGTCTCGACGTGGCAGTGCACGGATTGCCAGCCGTCCGGGCCGAGGGCCTGCACCTGCCGGTCCTGCCGGCGCAGCCGCTCGGCGTACAGGTCCTGGTAGTCGGCCATCGCGTTGGTGATCGCCCAGGCCACCGCGCCGGTGTGCCCGAAGTGCGCGATGCCCGGGACACCGGGCACCGCCAGCCCGATGACGTCGTACTCCGGGCAGGCCAACCGGATCTGCTGGTAGACGCCCGGGTCCTCGATGAACCGGTGCGGATCGCCGGCGAGCAGCGCGCCCCCGCTGCCGGTGCGGTCGGCGGCGAGCAGCCACCCGTTGCTGCCGGCGACGGCCGGACCGTCGGTGGCGAACGCCTCGACCAGGTCCGGGCCGAGCCGCTGCGCCACGTGTTCCCGCCAGAGCTTGCCCGGGAACCCGGCGAACAGGATGTGATGGCCCAGCCAGACCGCCAGCGGGGTCCACGGCTCCCACCGGCCCGGGCTCAGCCCGGTGGCGGCGAACTCCGGCGCGCGGGCCGCCCCGGCGGCGAGGCCGTCGTTGACCCCGTCGACGTACGCGCCCACCCACTCGGCGGTCGCCCGGTCGAGCGCGGCGTGGCAGCATCGTGCGGTGTCGTCGAGTCGTACCCGTCTGGCGAACCGGTCCCAGTCGAGCGCGTCGACGCCGAGGAACGCCGCGCTGGTGCCCTGGGACCGGTGCCGTTCCACCTCGATCTGCCAGGCCCGGTCGTACGCCGTCACCCGCCCCTGGGCCGCCGCCAGCGCGAGGGGGTCGTCGGCACGCAGGTGCGGAACGCCCCAGGGGTCGCGGAAACGCCTGGCGTTCACGCGGGCTCGACGGCGCGACGGCGGGCGGCGGGAACGACCAGCGGGGTGCCGGTCTCCGGGTCGTCGATGACCCGGCAGGGCAGCCCGAACACCTCGGCCACCAGGTCGGCGGTGACCACCGACGTCGGTTCTCCGGCGGCCACCACGCGACCGTCGCGCATGGCGATCAGGTGGGTGGCGTAGCGGGCCGCGTGGTTCAGGTCGTGCAGCACCGCGACCAGGGTGCGTCCCTGCTCCTCGTGCAGTCGGGCGCACAGATCCAGGATCTCGATCTGGTGGGCGATGTCGAGGAACGTGGTGGGCTCGTCGAGCAGCAGCAACGGGGTCTGCTGGGCCAGCGCCATGGCGATCCACACCCGCTGCCGTTGCCCACCGGAGAGTTCGTCCACCGAACGGTCGGCGAGGTCGTCGACGCCGGTCGCGGCCATCGACTCCTCGACCACCCGCTCGTCCTCGCGCGACCACTGCCGCAGCAGCCCCTGGTGGGGGTAACGACCCCGGGCGACCAACTCGGCGACGCTGATGCCGTCCGGCGCGATCGACGACTGGGGGAGCAGGCCGAGTGTGCGGGCGACGGCGCGGGCCGGCTGGTCGTGGATGTCGCGCCCGTCCAGCAGCACGGTGCCGACGCTCGGGCGCAGCATCCGGGACAGCGCGCGGAGCAGTGTCGACTTGCCGCACGCGTTCGGACCGATGATCACCGTGAACGAGTTGTCCGGCACCGCGACGGTCAGGTTCTCCGCGATGGTGCGCTGGTCGTAGGCGAGGGTCAGCGCGGTGCCGCCGAGCCGGGAGGTGCCGGGGTGCATGGGTGCTCCTTCGAGGGCGTCGCGGGTGTTCACAGTCGACCCGCCCGGCGTTCCAGCGCGAGCAGCCAGACGAGATAGCCGCCGCCGATCACTCCGGTCACCACACCGACCGGAAGCTGGTGCCCGGGGAACGCGCGCTGGGCCAGCAGGTCCGCGCCGACCAGCAGCGCCGATCCGACGGCCATCGACGGCAGCAGGTTCGGGCCGGGCGCCCGGGTCAGCCGTTTCGTCACGTGGGGGGCGACCAGCGCCACGAAGGACACCGGCCCGGCGGCGGCCGCCGCGAACGAGACCAGCAGCACCGCCGCCGTGAGCAGCACCAGGCGCAGCCGGCGCACCGGCACGCCGAGGGCGCCTGCCGTGTCGTCACCCAACTCCATCATCCGCAGCGCCGGGCCGCAGAGGACGAGGACCACTGGCGTCACGACGACCAGGACGGCGAGCAGCGGCCCGGCGTTGGCCCAGCCCCGCCCGTCCAGGCTGCCGGTGAGCCAGAGCACCGCCCGGGCGGCGTCCATCAGGGGCGCCCGGGTCAGCAGGTAGCCGTTGACTCCGGTCAGGATCGCGGCGATGCCGATGCCGACCAGGATGAGCCGGTACCCGTGTACGCCGCGTCGCCAGGCGAGGGCGTAGATCACCAGGCCGGTGGCGAGCCCACCGGCGACCGCCGCGCCCGCGAGGGCCAGGCTGCTGCCGCCGAGGACGACCACCACCAGCGCGCCGGCCGACGCCCCCTGGGTGAAGCCGAGGATGTCCGGGCTGCCCAGCGGGTTGCGGACCAGCGACTGGAACACCGTGCCGGCCAGCGACAGCGCAGCGCCGACCAGCAGCGCGGTGACCAGGCGGGGCAGTCGCAGCTCGTGCACGATGAACTGCTCCGCGGGTGTACCGCCGCCGGCGAGCGTGCGCAGCACGTCGGCCGAGCCCATCGGATAGTCACCGCTGCCCAGGGCGACCAGGCCGAGCCCGACCGCGAGCAGCGCCACCGCGACACCGACGGCCAGCGCGCGGGGACGGTACCGCAGCGACAACCCGCCGGGGGTACGGAGGACTGTCGCGGTGTCGAGTCTGCTGGTTCGCCCGCTCACGGGTGGGCCACCTTGGCACGGGAGACCAGCCAGAGGAAGAGCGGGCCGCCCAACACGGCGGTCACCATGCCGACCTGGAGCTCTCCCGGCCGACCCAGCACCCGGCCGAGCACGTCCGCGCCGAGCAGCAGCGCGGGCGCGAGCACCGCGCAGTACGGCAGCAACCATCGCAGGTCCGGGCCGGTCAGGGCGCGGACCAGGTGCGGCACCAGTAGCCCGACGAAGACGATCGGCCCGCAGGCGGCGGTCGCCGCGCCGCACAGCAGCGTGACCGCCACGATCACGGCGGCGCGGATCAGCACGGGTCGGGCGCCCAGGGCGCGCGCCGCGTCGTCGCCGAGGGCGAGCGCGTTCAGCGGGCGGGCGGCGCCGAGCGCGACCAGCAGGCCGATGAGGATGAACGGCAGCACCCGCTGCACGGTCGCGGCGTCCGCGCTGGCCAGCGAGCCGACCGTCCAGAACCGCAGCCGGTCCAGCGAGGCCGTGTCCAGCAGCATCACCGCGCTCACGTAGGAGTAGAGGGTCGCGTTGAGCGCCGCGCCGGCCAGCGCGAGGCGGGCCGGGGTGGCCCCACGTCCGCCGCCGACGGCGTAGACGAGGGCGGTCACGACCGCCGCGCCGAGCAGCGCGAACCAGACGTACCCGCCGACGGCGGTGACGCCCAGGAAGGCGGCGGCGGTGGCGCCGCGATGCTGGCCCGTTTCGTGACGGAGACCGACGTTGACGTGGTGATGTGCGCCGGCC
>NZ_JBSFBM010000265.1:0-9292 GCF_053592955.1 Micromonospora sp. NPDC002411
GGCATCGACGCCGAGGCCGGGCCGACCGAGATCGCCATCCTGGCCGACGACACTGCCGACCCGGCGCACGTGGCCGCCGACCTGATCAGTCAGGCCGAGCACGACCCGCTGGCCGCGAGCGTGCTGGTCACCCCGTCGCTGGAGCTTGTCGAGTCGGTCGAGCGGGAGTTGGCCCGGCAGGTGCCGGCGACCAAGCACGTCGAGCGGGTGACCACGGCGCTGACCGGCGAGCAGAGCGGCGTGGTGCTGGTCGACGATCTGGAGGCGGGGCTGCGGGTGGTCGACGCGTACGCGGCCGAGCACCTGGAGATCCAGACGGCCGACGCCCGGGAGTGGGCGCTTCGGGTGCGCAACGCCGGGGCGATCTTCGTGGGCGCCTGGTCGCCGGTGTCGCTCGGCGACTACTGCGCCGGGTCCAACCACGTGTTGCCCACCGGCGGCTGCGCCCGGCACTCCTCCGGGCTGTCGGTGCAGTCGTTCCTGCGCGGCGTCCACCTGATCGAGTACACGGAGGCGGCGCTGCGTGACGTGGCCCCGCACGTGGTCACCCTGGCGAACGTCGAGGACCTGCCCGCACACGGCCAGGCGGTGCAGGCGCGCTTCCCGGGAGCGTCGACGTGACGAGTCTCGACGACCTGCCGATCCGGGACGACCTGCGAGGGCTGTCGCCGTACGGGGCGCCGCAGCTGGACGTGCCGGTGCGGCTCAACACCAACGAGAACTCCTACCCGGTGCCGGAGCCGGTGGTCGAGGCGATCGGCAAGGCGCTCGCGGCCGAGTTGCGCGAGTTGAACCGCTACCCGGACCGGGACGCCGTGGCGCTCCGCGCCGACCTGGCCGAATATCTCGGGCACGGGCTCACCGTCGCGCAGGTGTGGGCGGCGAACGGCTCCAACGAGATCCAGCAGCAGCTGCTCCAGGCGTTCGGTGGGCCGGGGCGCAGCGCACTCGGCTTCGTTCCGGCGTACTCGATGCATCCGTTGCTGGCCCTCGGCACCGGCACCCGGTGGGTGCCCGCCGAGCGTGGCGTCGACTTCGGGTTGACCGTCGAGGAGGCGGTCGCCCAGGTCCGCGAGCACCAACCGGACGTGGTCTTCCTCTGCTCGCCGAACAACCCGACCGGCACGGCACTGGACCCGGCGGTGATCGCCGCGGTGCTCGACGCCGCGCCGGGCATGGTGGTCGTCGACGAGGCGTACGCCGAGTTCGCCCGGCCCGGGACGGTCAGCGCCCTCGCGGTGCTGCCCGGCCACCCGCGGCTGGTGGTCAGCCGCACGATGAGCAAGGCGTTCGGCTTCGCCGGTGGGCGGCTGGGTTACCTGGCCGCCGATCCGGCGGTGGTGCAGGCGGTGCAGCTCGTCCGGCTGCCATACCATCTCTCCAGCCTCACCCAGGCCGCCGCACGTGCGGCGGTGACCCACCGCGACGCCCTCCTCGGTACGGTGAGCGCGATCATGGCGCAGCGGGACCGGATCGTGGCGACGCTGCGGGAGCGCGGGTTGCGGGTCGCCGACAGCGACGCCAACTTCGTGCTCTTCCAGGTGGGCGGCGACCAGACCGTCATCTGGAAGGCCCTGCTGGCCCAGGGCGTGCTGGTCCGGGACGTCGGTCTGCCCGGCTGGCTGCGGGTGACCGCCGGCACCGCCGCCGAGACCGACGCCTTCCTTACCGCAATGGAGACTGTGACGTGGGAGCGCGAGGAGTGAGCTTGCGAGCCCCGCAGTCGCGACCGAAAGGTATGCAATGAGTCGGACCGCCCGGGTGGAGCGGATCACCAAGGAGACCAAGGTCCTCGTCGAGATCGACCTCGACGGCACCGGAGCCGCCGAGATCAGCACCGGCGTGGGCTTCTACGACCACATGCTGCACCAGATCGCCCGGCACGGCGGCTTCGACCTGACCGTGCGCACTGTGGGTGACCTGGAGATCGACGCGCACCACACCATCGAGGACACCGCGCTCGCCCTGGGCGCCGCGTTCGACCAGGCACTGGGCGACAAGGCCGGCATCCGACGGTACGGTTCGGCGACCGTGCCGATGGACGAGGTGCTGGTCCGGGCGGCTGTGGACCTGTCCGGTCGGCCGTACGTGGTGCACGACGAGCCGGTGCTGGCCCCGTACATCGGGCCGGTCTACGCGACGAGCATGACCCGGCACATCTGGGAGTCCTTCGGGCAGGCGGCCCGGGTCACGCTGCACGTCGACGTGCTGCGGGCGGCCCGGCCGGGCGGCCACCCGGACGCGCACCACGTGGTGGAGGCGCAGTTCAAGGCGGTCTCCCGTGCGTTGCGCGAGGCGACCTCGATCGACCCCCGCGCGGCCGGTGCGATCCCGAGCACGAAGGGTGCGCTCTGATGGGGGCCGCGTTGCCGACGTTGTTGCTGATCCTGGCCGGGGTGTTGGTGGGTGGCGCCTGGTCGCTGTACCGCCAGGGCGCGTCGAAGGGCGTGGTGGGCATCACCGCGCTGCTCGCGGTGCTCGCCACTGTCGGCGGGGTGCTGTGGCTGTTGCCGGGGCAGGACGCATGAGCGCCGTGGTGGTGCTCGACTACGGCTCGGGCAACCTGCGCTCGGCGGAGCGGGCACTGGCCGCCGCCGGCGCGGACGTGCGGGTGACCGACGACCTGTCCGCCGCAGCCGCCGCCGATGGTCTGGTGGTGCCGGGGGTGGGCGCGTACGCGGCGTGCATGGCCGGGATCGAGGCGTTGGGTGCCGGCCCGGTGATCGCCGAGCGGGTGGCGGCCGGTCGGCCGGTGCTGGGGATCTGCGTGGGCATGCAGGTGCTCTTCGAGTACGGCGAGGAGCACGGTGTGGTGACCAAGGGGCTCGGGTTGCTGCCCGGTGGGGTGACCCGGTTGGCCGCCACGCGGTTGCCGCACATGGGCTGGAACACGGTCCGGGCGCCGGGGGAGTCGGTGCTCTTCGCCGGGTTGTCGGAGCAGAGCCGGTTCTACTTCGTCCACTCGTACGCCGTGGGTGATGCGGCGGCGCTGGCTGCTGCCGGTGCCACGGTGACCACCGCCCACCACGACGTTGATTTCGTCGCCGCTGTGGAGCGGGGTCCGCTGTCGGCGGCCCAGTTCCACCCGGAGAAGTCCGCCGACACCGGTGCCGCGCTGCTGCGCAACTGGCTCGCCACGCTGCCCAGCGGTGGTTGAGCGTCGTCGCCCGGTGCCCGGCGCGGGGGCGTCGCGGTGAGCCGGGAACGGGCCCGTCGGCGGGCGGAGCGGGAGGCGGAGCAGGCCCGGGAGCGGGCCGTCCGGCAGCGGCAGGTGGCTCGCCGGCAACGTCGTCGCGCGGTGGTCCGCCGGTTGACGCCGCAGCTGCGGCGGGGCCGCTCGGGCCGGCTGGCCCGGCACAGCCGTGGTGAGCGGGCCGCGATCGTGCTGCTCACCGGCGCGGCGCTGATTCTGATCTGGTCGTTCGTCGACAATCTGGCGTTGCGTATCGCGCTGATCGTGCTGTTGCTGCTCGTACTGCCGGCGATCGTGGTGATCGCCCTGGACCGTCGTACCTGATCGAGGAGAACACGTTGAGCCTGACCCTGTTACCCGCCGTGGATGTCGCCGACGGCCGGGCCGTCCGGCTCGTGCAGGGCGCCCTCGGAAGCGAGAGCGTCTACGGCGACCCGTTGGACGCGGCGCTGGCCTGGCAGCAGGACGGCGCGGAGTGGATCCACCTGGTCGACCTGGACGCGGCGTTCGGGCGGGGCACCAACGCGCACCTGCTCGCCGAGGTGGTACGCCAGTTGGACGTGAAGGTGGAGCTGTCGGGCGGGATCCGCGACGACGAGTCGCTGCGTGCGGCGTTGGGCACCGGTGCGGCCCGGGTGAACATCGGCACCGCGGCTCTCGAGGACCCGGTCTGGTGTGACCGGGTGGTCGGGGAGTACGGCGACCGGGTGGCCATCGGGTTGGACGTGCGGGGCCAGACCCTGTCCGCGCGTGGGTGGACCCGGGACGGCGGTGACCTGTACGAGGTGCTGGAGCGGCTGGACAAGGCGGGCGCGAGCCGGTACGTGGTCACCGACATCACCAAGGACGGCACGATGCGCGGGCCGAACCTGGACCTGCTGCGTGAGGTGTGTGCTCGTACCGACCGGCCGGTGATCGCCTCGGGGGGCGTGTCCACGCTGGACGACCTGCGGGCGTTGGCGACCCTGGAGCCGGTCGGGGTGGAGGGCGTCATCGCCGGTAAGGCGCTCTACGCGGGTGCCTTCACGGTGGCCGAGGCGCTGCGGACGCTGGCCGAGGCGTGACTGTCACCCGGCTGGGGTCGGGTGGGCCGTGGGAGCAGAGCTACGGCTACTCCCGGGTGGTCCGGGCCGGTGACCGGGCCTGGACGGCCGGCTGCACGGCGACGGTGGACGGTCAGGTGGTCCACGTCGGTGACGCCGCCGCGCAGACCGCGCAGGCGCTGCGGATCGGGTTGGACGCGCTGGCCGAGGTCGGTGCGGAGCCGGGTGACGTGGTCCGGACCAGGTTGTACGTGACCGACCGGCTGCACGCCGACGAGGTGGGCCGGGCGCACAACGCGGTCTTCGGAGCGGTCCGGCCAGCGGCCACCCTGGTGGTGGTGGCCGGTCTGCTGGACCCGGAGCACCTGGTCGAGGTGGAGTTGGAGGCGTACCTCGGCGATCGCTGAGGTGTGCCCGGCCGAGCCATGGTCGGCACGATTAGGTTGTGCACAACTTAATTGTGGGCTACGGTTCAACGGTGACCGATGACCTGGTGCTGCGCCGGCAGGTGTGCTACGCGCTCTACACCGCGTCGCGCGCGTTGACCGACGTCTACCGGCCGATCCTCGACGAGTTCGGGCTGACCTACCCGCAGTACCTGGTGCTGCTGGTGCTCTGGGAGCGTCCCGACGAGGCCCGCACGGTGTCCGAGCTGGGCACCGAGCTGCGACTGGACTCCGGCACCCTCTCTCCGCTGCTCAAGCGGCTGGAGGGGGCGGGGCTGGTGGCCCGTCGACGGTCGGCCCGCGACGAGCGACGGGTCGAGGTAGGCCTCACCGAGCAGGGCCGTGCCCTGCGCCAACAGGTCGACCACGTCCCGATGTGCATCGCCCAGGCCACCGGGCTGGGCATCACCGAGCTGGTCGCGCTGCGCGACACCCTCAACCAGGTCACCGACACCATCCACCGACAGAAGGAGCAGTGACCCTCATGCAGGTTCTCTACACCGCGTCAGCGACCGCCAGCGGCGACGGGCGGGACGGCCACGTCGAGACCTCCGACGGCACCCTCGCGCTCGACCTGGCCGTGCCGAAGGAGATGGGTGGCGCCGGCGGCGCGGCCAACCCCGAGCAGCTCTTCGCCGCCGGCTACGCGGCCTGCTTCCACGGCGCGCTGCGGGTCGTGGCCCGCCGGGCCAAGGCCGACGTGACCGGCTCCGTCGTCGCCGCCGAGGTGGGCATCGGCCCGAACGGCAGCGGCAGCTTCGGGCTCACCGTGCAGCTCGTCGTCGACCTGCCCGCCGTGCCCCGCGAGGCCGCCGAGCAGCTGGTCGAGCAGGCCCACCAGGTCTGCCCCTACTCGAACGCCACCCGCGGCAACATCGACGTCACGCTGACCGTCCGCGAGACCCTGGCCGCCTGACCACAGGCCCCCGGGCACCCCACCGCGGACGAGAGGACGACCACCCCCGTGACCAGCAACCGTGAGATCCACCTGGCCAGCCGCCCCATCGGCTGGCCCACCGACGACAACTTCCGACTCGTCGAGACCGAGGTCCCGACGCCCGGACCGGGCCAGATCGTGGTCCGCAACCAGTACATGTCCGTCGACCCGTACATGCGGGGACGGATGAACGACGTCAAGTCGTACGTCGCGCCGTTCGCACTCGACGCGCCGCTCGACGGCGCCGCGATCGGCGAGGTGGTGGCCAGTGAGGCGGCGAACATCGCCGTCGGGACCACCGTCCTGCACGGGCTGGGCTGGCGGGAGTACGCAGTGCTCGACGCCACCGCCGCGCGGCCGGTCGACCCGAACGTCGCCCCGGCCAGCGCCTACCTGAGCGTGCTGGGCATGACCGGGCTGACCGCGTACGCCGGGCTGCTGGAAGTGGCCGCGATGAAGCCCGGCGAGACGGTGTTCGTCTCCGCCGCGGCCGGCGCGGTCGGCAGCCTGGTCGGCCAGATCGCCAAGCTCAAGGGTGCCGGTCGGGTCGTCGGCAGCGCCGGGTCGCCGGCCAAGGTCGAACGGCTGCGGGCGTTGGGCTTCGACGCGGCCTTCGACTACCACGACGGGCCGGTCCGTGACTCGCTGCGGGCGGCCGCCCCGGACGGCGTCGACGTCTACTTCGACAACGTCGGCGGTGACCACCTGGAAGCGGCGATCTCGGTTATGAACCTGCACGGTCGAGCCGCCATCTGCGGCATGATCGCGCAGTACAACGCCACCGAACCGCCGGCCGCCCCGCGCAACCTGGCGCTGGTCATCGGCAAGCGGCTCACCCTGCGTGGCTTCCTGGTCAACGACCACAACGACGTGCGTTCGGCGTTCGTCAGTGACGTCGCCGGCTGGCTGCGCGAGGGCACCCTGTCCTACGACGAGACGATCGTGGACGGCATCGAGAACGCCCCGTCGGCGTTCCTCGGCGTCCTGCGCGGCGACAACCTGGGCAAGATGCTCGTCCGCGTGTGACGCCCACCTCTCTCACGGCGGTCGACCCGATCGGGTCGACCGCCGTGCCGCGCGCGGGAGATAGGCTCGCGGCATGACCGTGGCGGTACGGGTGATCCCCTGTCTGGACGTGGACGCCGGACGGGTGGTCAAGGGCATCAACTTCCTCGACCTGCGCGACGCCGGCGACCCGGTGGAGTTGGCCGCCGCGTACGACCGGGCGGGCGCGGACGAGCTGACCTTCCTCGACGTCACCGCGTCGTCGAGCGACCGGGGCACCATGCTCGACGTGGTGCGCCGCACCGCCGAGTCGGTGTTCATCCCGCTGACCGTCGGCGGTGGGGTCCGGCAGGTCGCCGACGTGGACACGCTGCTGCGTGCCGGTGCGGACAAGGTGGGTGTGAACACCGCCGCGATCGCCCGTCCGGAGCTGATCGCCGAGATCGCCGACCGGTTCGGCCGGCAGGTGCTCGTGCTCTCCCTCGACGTACGACGGGCTCCGAACGGCGTGACACCCAGCGGCTTCGAGGTCACCACCCACGGCGGCCGACGTGGCACCGGGATGGACGCCGTGCGGTGGGCGGCCCGGAGCGCCGAGTTGGGCGCGGGGGAGATCCTGCTCAACTCGATGGACGCCGACGGCACCAAGGCCGGCTTCGACCTGGAGTTGATCGCCGCGGTGCGAGCGGTGGTGGACGTGCCGGTGATCGCCAGTGGCGGTGCCGGCGAGGTGGCCCACTTTCCGCCAGCGATCGGCGCCGGGGCGGACGCGGTGCTCGCCGCCAGTGTCTTCCACTTCGGCGAGCTGACGGTGGCCGAGGTCAAGGACGCGCTGCGCCACAGCGGTCACCCGGTGCGCTGACTCGTCAGTGCCCGCCGGAGTGGCCCTCCGGGGATCGGCGGGGCGTCGGGATGGACCGGACCGCGTACTCCTGGACGGCCGCCGCGTGGTCGGCCTCGTCCAGGTTCCACTCGGCGCTGCCGGGAGCGTGTCGCCGGGTCAGCACGCCCTGCACGGTGTCCACCATGGTCGCCACACCCGCCCGCGGGCGGGTACGCCAGAGCTGTTCACCCTCGGCGGTGATCCGGAACCAGCCGTCGGCGACGCTGACCAGCCCCGCACCGACCAGCCGCTGGACCGCGGCCTCCACCTCGTGCCGCTGCGGAATCGCGTGGTTGAGGTGGTCAGCGGTGGACAGCACATCGGTAAGGCGGACGCCCTCCGGCCGTCGACTTGTCGCCGACCGACGATGCCGACCGGCACCGCTCGCGATGACCAACGACACGAAGATCCAGGCGTCCGTCCAGCGCCAACCGTTCTCCCCCATGCAGAGATGATGACGGCGCGCGTCCCGGAAGGGAACACCCACCCTCCATCCGGCACTGTGGAGCACCACCGCGTACCGGTTCGCGGACGGTCGGTGAGGGTTCAGCCGGTGGGGGCGACCGGTGCGGCGGTACCGGCCGTGGGCGCGGCGTCGTCGGCTGCGGCCTCGTCGACTGCGGCGGCTTCGGGTACGGCGTCGTCAGGTCCGGCGGCTTCGGGTACGGCGAACAGCGGGATGAAGAGCTGGGCCAGCGGACCGATGGCCAGCGCGTACGCGACGGTGCCCAGGCCGACAGTGCCGCCGAGCAACCAGCCCAGCGCCAGCACGGTGACCTCGATGACCGTTCGCACCAGCCGGATCGACCAGCCGGGCCGGCGGGCCACGAAGCCGGTCATCAGCCCGTCGCGTGGGCCCGGGCCCAACCTGGCACCGAGATACATGCCGGTGGCGGCTCCGTTCGCGACGATACCGGTGACCAACATCGCGATCCGGACGCCGAGCGGGCCACCGGAGGGCAGCAGCGCCAGAGTGGCATCCACGACCAGGCCGATCACCACGACGTTGCTGACCGTGCCGAGGCCCGGTCGCTGCCGCAGCGGGATCCAGAGCAGCAGCACCAGCGCGCCGACGCCGATGGTGACGGTGCCGAACGAGAGCTCGGTCAACTCGGAGAGGCCCTGGTGGAACACGTCCCACGGGTCGAGGCCCAGGTCGGAGCGGACCATCAGGGCCATGCTGAAGCCGTAGAGGCCGAGCCCGAGGTAGAGCTGGACCAACCGCCGAACCGGCCGGTGCCGCAGATTGCCAAGCAATGCCATGCATGCCACCCTAGATGCCAATCCTCATCGAGGAAGAAGCCAATATCGGGGGAGTGGCCATGACTGGTCAGGTGCGCGGGGTCCAATTGGCTCGCCTGCTCGGGCAGTGGCATGCCCTCCCGGGTCGCCGACGCAGCCCCGACTACGCGGCCCTGGCCGGCGCGGTGCGCGGTCTGCTCGCCGACGGCCGTCTGCCGCTGGGCGTCCGCCTTCCCGCCGAGCGGGAGCTGGCCGAGGCGCTGCGGATCAGCCGGACCACGGTCACCGCCGCGTACCGGCACCTGCGGGAGACCGGGCACCTGGCCAGCCGCCGGGGCGCGGGCAGCTGGACGATGCTGCCCGGCAACCACCGGGTCGCCAGCACCGGCCTGTGGACCCCGTTGGACGACCGGGACATGATCGACCTCGGCGCCGCCGCACCGGCCGCCCCACCGCAACTGCTGGGTGCGGCCCGCGCCGCCGCCGAGGACCTGCCCCGTTACCTGGGCGGAGCCGGTTACCACCCGACCGGCATCATCGAGC